>JBEAMN010000106.1:0-2640 GCA_041165945.1 Actinomycetota bacterium | reverse complement strand
CCGCAGTTAATTGACGAAGAGTGAGATTTGCTTTATTAAGTCTCGCGGCAGCTGCATCGGCTGCTTTTTTCTTTTCGGCTTCTGCCTTCTTTGCAGCTTCGATCTGAGCAATGGTGGGCGCCTTGGGAGGATTTGCGAGCGCAGGCGTCAAAGTAAATATCAATATGGTGGAGAGGCTGAGCGCGAGAACGCGTGCTCGTCTAGATCTCAATTCGTGGCTCCCTGGGGAATGTGGGGGTCAGTTACTGATGAAAAGGATAAAGGGGACCTTCATAAATCTTGCTGATAAATGCCTTGGTGTCGCGTGATAACCATCCCAGCATGTTGCCTTTTTAGATGAAGACCCCAACAACAAGAGTTATTGAATAGAGGCTCAGGAAAGTTATGGAGCCGTGGAATATTGGGCCCGAATTATGCTCGGGATCTCGAAGCTGGATGGCAAAAATGAGGCCGAGAATCCCTGTTACTCCATACGTCCATGGAGCAAGACCTGCGCTAGTTAACGTGAGAAATGAGGTCACGATCATGGCAATCGTGTGAAACCACATCTGTTGGGCTACTTTTCGAATCGGCGCTACAACTGGCAGCATCGGAATCCCCGCCGCCGCGTAATCATCTTTATATTTAATGGCAAGAGCCCAGAAATGTGGTGGTGTCCAGAAGAAAATAACCATGAAGAACCAGAATGCAGTCCACGATAATGAATTCGTTACTGCGGCCCAGCCAATGAGGACTGGCAAACAACCTGCGATTCCGCCCCAGACAATGTTCTGCGATGTTCGCCGTTTCAATCCGATGGTGTAGCCAAAAACATAGAAAGCAATAGCGCTTACAGTCAACCCTGTGGCAAGGGGGTTGGTAAAGAACCAGAAAATTGTTAGTGAAAGAATCGTGATGAATGTTGCAAAGCCAAGAGCTTGATTCTCTGTAATTTGATTATTGACGATTGGTCGTTTTGAAGTGCGATTCATTAGTTGATCGATATCGCTTTCGATCACCATATTGAAAGCATTCGCAGCGCCTGCAGCAAAAGTTCCGCCGACCAATGTTGCTAGAGTGATCTTTAAAGATGGAATCCCATCTGATGCCAAGAAGAGCGCTGGAAGAGTGGTGACGAGAAGAAGCTCTACTACTCGCAATTTCATTAGCGCGATATAAGGAGCGAACATGTCACGAGATTACCCTGTAGATTGCGGGCATGCGTATTTCGGTGAGGTGGACCATAGTTTTCGCCTTACTCTTTGTAACAACAAACCCGACCAAAGCAGATGTGACCTCGGATCTCACGGTTTTAAAGCTAGAGAAAACCATTACTGGTGATATCTCTCCTAAATCAGTTCGCGCCTCTAAACATGGCTTTGTTTCTGCACATAACATGATGTATCGACATTCGGTGACGATTTACGATGGTGAAAGTCTTAGCTTGGTTAGCACGATATCTGATCAAGTTAATTTAAATGGCCTTGGTTTTACTGGATTTTCCGGGCTTCATCGCGGCGCACCTGTTGAAGGCGCTTATTCTCCAGATGGCTCTTATCTCTACGTAACCAATTACGCCATGTATGGCAAGGGTTTTAACCGCGAAGGTACCGATGTATGTAAGCCGGCCGATAATTATGATCGTTCCTTTGTCTACCGAATTGATACATCGAATTGGAAAATCGATGCTGCTTATCGAGTTGGGGTTGTACCTAAGGTTGTTGAGGTAACTCCAGACAACAAATACATCCTGGTAAGTAATTGGTGCTCTTACGATCTTTCGGTGATTTCCGTTGAAAAACAGAAAGTTGTGAAGACCATAAAGATTGGCGCCTATCCACGTGGCATCACAGTCTCGCAAGACTCTCAATTTGCATACGTCGCACAAATGGGCGGCGCTGTGATTCACAAAATCAACTTGAATACCTTTGAAAAGGCGCAACTCAAAATTGGCTCGAATCCGCGCGCGGTGGTTCTCTCCCCGGATAACTCGATGCTCTATGCCACGTTGAATAGTTCCGGTCGTGTCGTGGCTTTTGATCTTGCGCTCAATAAAGTGGTGAAGTCAGTCAAAACAGGTTCAGCTTCACGCAGTCTTGATATCTCCACTGATGGAAGCGCACTTTATGTAGTGAATTACACCAGCGATACGATTGCAAAGGTAAGGACGAGTGATTTCAAAATCTTGCAGAAGATAAAGGCATGTAACGAGCCCATTGGAATCACGTACGAACCACTCCATAAGAGAGTCTGGGTTGCTTGTTATGGTGGTTCGATAAAAGTATTTAGTGAATCCCCTTCACAATAACGCCCAATAAACGATCCATCGCAGCTCGTGCTCGATTCCGTGAAGTGAAAGTCGGCGTGATTCCATCGGCAAGAATTGCAAATGCATATTCAGTTTCGCCATCATCGACATAACCCGCCATAGTTACGCTGCGATTAACCCAACCAGTCTTGGCATGAACATGACCTACTGCATGTGGCGCTGTCTCTAGGAATCTCTTCTGCAGAGTTCCGGTAAGTCCACCTACTGGCAATCCATCGTAAATTGATTGGAAATTGAGATTTCCGCGGATCTTGGAGAGCAGATCGACGATGGTCTTGGCAGAAACTCGATTTGATTTAGAGAGACCACTACCGTCGAAAGCTTTTAGCCCC
>JBEAMN010000105.1:0-15668 GCA_041165945.1 Actinomycetota bacterium | reverse complement strand
ACAGCTCGCGGCACTGTAGATATTTACGATCGATTGCTTGCAGAACCAAGCGCAGTAGTCCGATCACTCGCATAAGTGAGTTTCACGTGACATCAGCGCTCGATACTTTACGCGAATCATTAATAGAGTCAAAGATTGATTTTGAGGAATTAGATAGTTCAACCTTACTTGTCATGGTGCCGGGGGAAAAGAAGCTCTACACAAATGTAATTTTTAAAGTTAGCGATAAAACGTTGAGTATCAATGCTTTCGTGATTCGCAAGCCTGATCAAAACATCGAGCGGGTTCATGAATGGTTATTGCGACACAATGCCGCCACTTATCTGCTTTCATATGCAGTCAATGAATTAGGAGATATCTATTTAGTGGGCCGGTTACCCATAAGCCTTGTAAGTAAAGAGGAAGTGGATCGAATATTGGGAGCGATTCATGAATACTGTGACTCTTCTTTTAACATCCTGTTGGAGTTAGGTTTTGCCGACGCGATTCGCCGTGAATGGGCTTGGCGGCTATCCCGCGGAGAATCGGTAGCGAATCTCGAAGCGTTCAAGCATCTCCAGAGTTGATGTTTGTTCTGTAGCAGGGCAATATTGTGGTCGTGACTATGAAATTGATACTTCTTCGCCATGGCGAGAGTCAGTGGAATGAGAAGAATCTTTTTACTGGCTGGGTTGATGTACCGCTCTCTGCCAAGGGAGAGATAGAGGCTAAGCGTGCGGGTGATTTGTTTAAAGAGCGGGATTTACTCCCAGAAATTCTGCACACCTCACTTCTTAAGCGGGCAATAAATACAGCAGAGATTGCCTTGAATCAATGTGAAAGACATTGGATCCCAGTCCGACGGTCGTGGCGGTTAAACGAGAGACATTACGGAGCGCTTCAAGGTAAGAATAAGAGTGAAACGCTCGCTCAATATGGTGAGGAGCAATTTCAACTATGGCGTAGATCTTTTGATGTACCTCCGCCACCAATCGACGATTCAAGTGAGTATTCGCAAGTGCACGATTCTCGGTATTTAGATCTGGGAAGTGAAATCCCGCGAACGGAATGTCTGCTCGATGTCATTAATCGGATGATTCCATATTGGAATGAGAGCATCGTTCCTGATTTGCAGAAGAGAAAGAATGTTCTAGTTACTGCACATGGAAATTCGCTTCGAGCGCTAGTTAAACACTTAGATGGAATCAGCGATTCAGATATCGCTTCATTAAACATACCTACAGGAGTCCCTTTACTTTATGAGTTGGATGAGAGCTTGCAACCGATTAGAGTTGGGGGCGAATATTTAGATCCAAAAGCCGCTCAGGTCGCGATTGAGGCGGTGGCGAATCAAGGAAAAAAGTAAGCGGTAAGAACTAGCTCTCTTCGCTGTAATACTGTCCGGTGACCAAGAAATACACCCGACGAGAGATTGAGACTGCGTGATCAGCAAATCGTTCGTAATACCTGCCGATGAGGGTCATATCGATTGCGGTTTCGATTCCGTGCGTCCACTTATCATCAAGAAGCGTGGCAAATAACTTTCGATGGAGAATATCCATTTCATCATCATCTTTTTCTAGAGACTTTGCGTCTTCGGTATCTCTACTCTTAATGATTCCGGTTGCTTTCTCAGCAATTTTTCCTGCAACGCGTCCCATCTCTTGAACTGTGAGTAGTAACTCGGGTGGAACAGCGGTAGCTGGATAACGCATTCGAGCAAGTTTTGCGATGTGATGAGCCATATCGCCCATTCGCTCCAAGTCTGCGCTCATTCGTAGCGAGGTTACAAGCGCTCTTAGATCACTTGCGACTGGTTGCTGACGAGCCATCAGGTCAATCGTTTGTGCATCGAGGAGATGTTGCGCATCGTCGACTTTGTCATCATCAGCAATCACCTTCTCGGCGAGAGCCAAATCAGCGGTAAGTAGTGCATGAGTTGCCGATTCGAGTGCGACCTTGATCTGTTCGCCAAGGGAGACGAGCGACTCATTGATTCGATCGAGCTCTTCGTGGAACTGGTCGCGCATGGGAGAAGCCTACTTGCAAAGGGCGAGCAAACCCTTGACCATAGTGAATGGGTGTTTAACAGAGCCTTAAATTGGCCTTAACTCGATGTAATCAGCGAGGCAAAACCGCTTGTCATATGCGGTCTGCTACCCATTAACCCTACGATAGCCACGTGTTGGCAATCTGGCGGCGACGATCTCCTGGAGAGAGCGAAGAGCGATTTGCGCCACAGATCTCCGCCGAATTGCGCTCAGTACTAGAGGCGCTTGATTCGATGTCGATAGTCCTCTCCGGAAATGACCAAATCATTTACTCATCCCATGAAGCAAGCCGATTTGGTCTGATTCGTGACCTGCGAATCACCAGTCAAGAGTTGATGGCTCTGGTGCGCGTAGTGCGACGAACGGGAAAGGCTCGAGAAGGTCACTTGGAGTTACCCTCTATTGGACTCGGGGGCGCTTCCTCAAATCTGCGCGTTCGGGTATCACCGCTAGATGAAACAGGACGCACGCTAGTTTTGATTGACGATGTCAGCGAGGCGCAACGCGTTGACGCGATACGTCGGGACTTTGTTGCAAACATCTCTCATGAATTGAAGACGCCGATTGGTGCGCTCTCTCTTCTCAGTGAGGCCGTTGCTGGCGCGAGCGATAATCCGGAAATGGTCAAGCACTTCGCGGCAAAAATGGGTGTCACCTCGCACCGATTAACGGAATTAGTCCAACAAATTATTAATCTGTCTCGACTGCAGGATGCAAATCCACTTCAAGAGTTTGAATTAGTTTCGGTCACTGATGTTGTGAATCAAGCAATTTCGCTCTGCATTACCAACGCTGACTCGAGAAAGATTGCAATTGACTTTGACATTCAGGATGAGTGCAAAGTTTTTGCAGATCGTGAACAATTAGTTATGGCAATTCAGAATCTCGTTGAAAATGCGATTAATTACTCCCCGAATAACACTCGGGTAAGCATCACGATAAGAAGTGATAATGGGAGCGTTGAAATCATCGTGAAGGACCAAGGAATTGGAATTCCAGAATCAGATTTAGAGCGAATTTTTGAGAGATTTTATCGGGTAGATCCTGCGAGATCTCGAGAGACTGGCGGTACTGGACTTGGTCTGTCAATTGTTAAACATGTTGCTGCAAATCATGATGGTGAAGTCAAAGTTTGGAGCCGAACTGGCGAAGGAAGTACTTTCACCTTCTCTTTGCCTAAGAGTGAGGGAGTGATGGGGAATTGACTCGGATACTTGTAGTTGAAGATGAAGATTCGTTTTCGGATGCGCTTGCTTTTTTGCTTACGAAAGAGGGATTTGAGGTTGAAGTAGCTGAAAATGGATTAAAAGCGCTCGAACTTTTTGATCGCTCTGGCGCCGATCTGATTCTGTTGGATTTGATGTTGCCGGGATTAAGCGGTACTGAAGTCTGCCGCCAGATCCGAACGAAGAGCGCAGTTCCCATTATTATGTTGACTGCCAAAGAGAGTGAAGTAGATAAAGTCGTAGGACTCGAGCTTGGTGCTGATGACTATGTCACGAAGCCATATTCCTCTCGAGAGTTAATTGCGCGGATTAGAGCTGTCCTGCGTAGAAATTCCGAGCCTGAGGGGATTGTCGGCACCCTCACCGAAGGTCCGGTGCGGATGGATGTCGAACGCCATGTCGTGCTCGTTAACAACCTACCTATTTCGCTACCCCTTAAAGAGTTTGAATTGTTGGAATTCCTGATGCGAAATTCAGGGCGAGTGTTAACGCGAAATCAATTGATTGATCGTGTGTGGGGTAGCGATTATGTCGGCGATACAAAGACTCTTGATGTTCACATTAAAAGGTTACGTTCCAAAATCGAAAAAGATCCAGCCAATCCGGAGTACATCCTCACAGTTCGAGGGTTGGGCTATAAATTCGCTAACTAGACATTAGTTAGCGATGAAAGTAGGCCCAACGTTGGCAAATTCCCCAATTCGATCTCTTACCAATGTATCGAGTTTTACCGATCCAGCATTGCGGAAGGTGACCTGAAGCGTTACATGTCTGCCTGGCTGAACGTTGATTGATGGGAAGACAGCGAGCGCATTAGCGCTATCGCCAGCAAAGACCAGAGGTTGCTCGGGAGTTACCAGCAAGATCGAAGGTTCGATCTGAGCGGGAATGCCGTTGACGGTGAGATTAGTAATCAAATCTGGTGATTCACCATTGTTGAGGAGAGTGCCCACAAGAACTGCGCTGCCATCGCTCTGCTTTACCAGGAGCATGTGTACTAACTTGATATCGCCAACCATCTTTTCAACTCCATCAGTCACTTGAGTGATGAGTCGAGTTGGAGCGTTAGGCCCAGCGCCACAACCAGTCAGTAAAACAAGGCTCATCGCAAGAACAAGTGTGCGAGCGCTAAATATTCTTTTGGCATTAGTCGCATGTGGCATGGCGGTAATTCTCCCTGGGAAAAGTGAAAAAAGCGAATTTGTCAACTGGAATTATTCTAGAATTATCGAGAAAAAATGGCGAAAAATCCTGGTCACTGCTCGGATTTATATTGTCAGTTTTGGCTGGTAGAATATGCCTCTAATCATTCACTTAGGTGATACCTCGGTACCTTCTCTTTACTACCGGGCCAGTGCGAGAGGCGGATGAAGCTCACGATGTCATTTAAAGTCGGAGAAACTGTCGTTTACCCCCACCATGGTGCAGCGCTTATCGAAGCGATTGAAACCCGGATCATCAAAGGTGAGGAGAAGACCTATCTCGTACTTAAGGTCACCCAAGGCGATCTCACAGTGCGCGTCCCGGCTGACAATGTAGATCTCGTAGGCGTCCGCGATGTGGTCGATAGCGCTGGTCTCGACCGAGTCTTTGGCGTTCTTCGCCAGCCCTACACCGAAGAGCCAACCAACTGGTCGCGCCGTTATAAGGCAAACCTTGAGAAGCTCGCTTCAGGGGATGTCATCAAAGTTGCTGAGGTAGTTCGTGATCTCTACCGTCGCGATCTCGATCGTGGTCTCTCCGCAGGAGAGAAGCGAATGTTGGCAAAGGCACGACAGATTTTAATTAGTGAACTTGCGCTCGCCGAGAAGACAGATGAAGTTAAGGCTGAAGGCATTCTCGACGAGGTGCTCGCCTCCTAATTGGCTCAGCTCATGAGCCACGCAGATACCGCTGTAATCATTCCCGCTGCAGGTAGCGGGGAGCGTCTTGGCGTTGGAATTCCAAAAGCTCTTGTCGAAATATCTGGACAGACGCTCCTTGAACGAGCAGTGCAGAACATCTCCGCCGTAGCTCAATTGATTGTCATCGCTGCACCACCGGGCTTTGAAGAGGAGATCAAAAAGATTTTCACAGAACCTTCAGTTTTGGTTGTCGCGGGTGGAAAAGTTCGAAGTGAGAGCGTGGCTAATGCGCTCAAAGTTATTCCATCGAAATATCAGTATGTATTAGTGCATGATGCCGCACGAGCATTTGCTCCTACAGAGTTGGCAGAACGAGTACTTAGCGAATTAATCCAAGGTCAGAGGGCGGTTATTCCTGCCCTTGATGTCGTCGATACCATCAAAGTCATCGATGCAGAGGGTTTTGTAGTCGATACTCCAAATCGAAGCAGACTTCGTGCCGTTCAAACACCGCAAGGCTTCACAGTCGATGTACTCAAGCAGGCTCATGCAACAGGAAGCGATGCCACTGATGATGCCGCGCTTGTTTCACAGTTAGGCATTCCAGTGAAAACAATTATTGGTGAACCATTAGCCCGAAAGATAACCACGCTTGCCGATCTCACATGGGCTCGCGAATTAGTAGGTCAGTCATGAAGTTCTCAACTGGTATTGGATTTGATGCACATCAATTTTCGAGGACCAAACCTATGCACCTTGCTGGGTTAACTTGGCCCGATGAGTTGGGAATTGAAGGGCACTCAGATGGTGACGTTGCAGCTCATGCTATCTGTGATGCGCTACTTTCTGCAGCACACCTCGGTGACCTCGGCTCGGTATTTGGCACCTCTGACCCCAAGTGGGCTGGCGCTAGTGGAATCTCCTTATTACACGAGGTCTTCAACCGACTCACTACAGCTGGATACGAAATTCAAAACGTAGCGGTCCAAATTATCGGTAACCGTCCGAAGATCGTCGCTCGCCGAAGCGAGGCCGAGGAGGCGCTTTCACAGGCCATTGGTGGAGCAACCGTCTCGTTAAGCGCAACCACAACCGATGGACTTGGTTTCACCGGTAAGGGTGAAGGAATCGCAGCGCTGGCGACCGCATTGATAGGTAAACGCTGATGACGCTCCATCTTTACAACACGCTAACTCGCGACATATCACCATTCACGCCACTCTCTCCAGGAAAAGTTGGCATCTATCTCTGTGGAGCAACTGTCCAAGCGCCACCACACATTGGACATATCAGAAGTGGTATCAACTTCGACATCTTGCGTCGCTGGTTACTTACAAGTGGTTATGAGGTTACATTGATTCGTAACGTCACTGATATCGACGACAAGATCTTGCATAACGCAATTCACGAAGAGATGCCGTGGTGGGCGCTCGCGCAAAAGTATGAGCGCGTTTTCACTGCTGCCTATGCTGAATTAAATGTGCTCCCACCTACTTATGAGCCACGGGCTACCGGCCATATCACTCAGATGATCGAATTAATCTCGCTCCTGATTGAACGGGGCAAGGCTTACCCCGTGGCTAATGGCGATGTCTACCTTGATGTTCGTGCTCTCGATTCTTACCTCACCCTCTCTGGCCAGAAGCTCGATGATCTGCAATCAAGCGCCGATGGTGAGGAGAGCATCAAGAGGAATCCACAAGATTTTGCGCTATGGAAGAGCGCCAAACCCGCAGAGCCATCATGGCCAACGCCATGGGGAGATGGACGCCCTGGATGGCATATCGAATGCTCTGCGATGGCACAGGCCTATCTTGGTGCAAAGTTCGATATTCATGCTGGGGGATTGGATCTGATCTTCCCGCACCATGAAAATGAGATTGCTCAATCCAATGGCGCAGGTTATCCCTTTGCACAACGTTGGTTACATAATGCCTGGGTTACAACCGCTGGCGAGAAGATGAGCAAATCTCTCGGCAACACTTTACGAATTCATGAATTACTCAAGCGCGTTCGTGGCATCGAATTGCGCTGGTATCTCGGGAGCGCTCATTATCGTTCGATGCTCGAATATTCCCCAGAGGCCCTCGATGAATCGGCAATCAACTTTCGACGGATTGAAAGCTTCCTCAAGCGAGCGGCGAGTCAGTTGGGCAAGGTTCCAGAAACTTTTATATCTGACGAGTTCGCAAATGCAATGAATGACGATCTAGCGGTGCCAGCAGCGCTCGCGGTTATCTCCGAATTAGTAAAAGAGGGAAATAATGCTCTTGCCGCTAAAGATTCGAAAATTCTCGAAGTGAGTTCTGCGCAAGTTAGAGGTGCACTTGCCGTATTAGGTTGCGATCCATGGGATGACACTTGGGCAAAAAATGATGCTGGGCTAGAGGATGTACTCTCAGGTCTAATGAAAACTCTTCTGCAAGAGCGAGAAGAGGCTCGTGCTCGAAAGGATTTTGCGAGTGCGGATCGAATCCGCGATCGAATCACTGAACTAGGGTTAACGCTTGAAGATACCCCCGACGGACCAAGGTGGAGCAGATAATGGTGCAACGAAAGAAACCTGGTTCTGGTGGAAATAACAAACGTCGCCTCGCCGGTAAAGGGCCAACCCCAAAAGCAGTTGATCGCCCGTATCACCCTGCTGCTAAACGTAAAGCCGCTGCAGCCAGTGATCCCAAGAAGGGGAAGGTTTCTTCACGACGAGAGAAAGAGCCGCGAGCAGCTCGTGAATTTGAGGTACAAGATGATGTCATCGTTGGTCGTAATCCTGTTGTAGAGGCCCTTCGTGCAGGCGTTGCAGTCAAGCGAGTGATGATTGCACGTGGAATCGATATCGACGAACGAGTAACGGAAATCGTGGAGCTTGCCCGAGATTCACGAATCGAGGTTCTCGATGTCAATCGAAAAGAACTCGATCCTTATCCAGCGCATCAAGGTGTTGCCCTGAAAGTCGCTCCATATAAGTTCCGCCCTCTTAATGAGGTCCTCCAAAAGATCTCTGGCAAACCTCTCATAGTTGCTCTTGATGGCGTCACTGATCCTCGGAACTTGGGAGCAATAATTCGCAGCGCATGTGCTTTCGGTGCACACGCAGTTGTTATCCCTGATCGTCGAGCTGCCGGGATGACAGCGGTTGCTTGGAAGGCTTCAGCCGGTGCAGCGGCGCGCACTCCAGTCGTGCAAATAAAGAATATGACTGCCACCATCCATGATTTACAAGGCGAAGGATATTTTGTCGTTGGATTGGATGCTGGTGGCGATGTCCCGCTCAGTCAGATGGCAGTTGCTGATGAACCGCTCATGATTGTCATCGGAGGCGAAGGCAAGGGCTTATCGCGATTAGTACGAGAGAGCTGTGATTTAGTGGTTTCAATCCCAATCTCATCGTCGATGGAATCCTTGAATGCAAGTGTTGCGGCATCAATCGCGTTGTATTCTGTCTCTGAAAGACGAGCGCAAGCTAGATAACCCAGATATTAACAAGAAATAAAGAGTGAGTTGAGATGGCCGGATATACCCGCTTCATAGCCTTAGGTGATTCCTTCACTGAGGGAATGCAAGATGAAAAAGTGAACAATCAATATCGCGGTTGGGCCGATCGCGTAGCAGAGGCGCTTGCCTCCCAGACTCCAGGATTTACTTATCTCAATCTTGCAGTTCGAGGAAAACTCGTCGGGCAAGTGATTGATGATCAGATACCAGCAGCGCTGAGATGGATTGAAGGTCCAAGCACATTGGTCTCATTCCATGCGGGTGCAAATGATTTGTTGCGACCAAGTTATGATCCAAATGTTGTGCTACCACGTTATCGTGAAGCAATTAAAGTGTTAGCAGCAACTGGATGTCAGTTAATGGTCTTCACTGCCATTGAACGTGTGGCGAAGTCAGGGAAGATGCAGGCACTCTGGGAGGAGCGATTTAGCGCATTCAATAAGAATGTGCGGGAGATGGCTGCCCAGTACAACGCCATCGTTTTAGAAGCGACCAATGACCCTGATATTGGTAGTAGACGTTTCCTCGATAAAGATCGTCTCCATCTCAATCCAGCCGGACATTATCGGGTGGCACAAGGGGTCTTGCAGAAAATAGGCGGACCACATGACCCGCATTGGCGCGAGGATTTACCGCCGCTACCTCAACGTTCGTTCTTCGCGAAGGTCTATGACGATGTGCGCTGGGTCCTGACCTTTCTTATTCCATGGATGTCACGGCGAATCCGTGGAGTATCCTCGGGCGATGGCCGGTCACCGAAACATGTCGAGCCGATAAAACTTAGTTAACGAGAGGCTTACCTATGAAAATCGATTCAGTTGATCTCTTCTACCTTCGTATGCCTGAAGTTCTCGATATCGGCGATGGCAGCCAAGACTCACTCCTTTGCCGCGTCACCTCCAATGGCCATGTGGGCTGGGGTGAAGCGGTCTGTTCACCGATGGTAGGCATCACAAGTTGGATTACTCCAATGTCACATAGTGGATGCCATCCCGTAATTGATTCAGTGCTCGGCCAGCGCCTTGATTCTCCTGAAGATATTCGCCAGGTCTATCGCAACGTTCGACAGAATTCTTTTTATGGATTACTTCAGAGCGATCTTCTGATTTCCGGAATCGAAATCGCGCTCTGGGATTGCCTTGGTCGCGCCAAAGAAGAGCCTATCTGGAAATTACTTGGGTATAAGAATACTGAGCGAAAACTTCCTTATGCATCCGTGCTCTTTGGTGATACTGCTGCTGAAACGAAGCAGAAAGCAGTAGAGATGCGCAATAAAGGTTTTAAGGCAATCAAATTTGGTTGGGGGCCATTTGGTCTCACTTCTGTCGAAGATGATGCCGCACACATCCATGCCGCACGAGAAGGTATCGGTGCAGATGGGTATTTGATGATTGATGCTGGAACTGTCTTTAAAGATGATGTTGAAGCTGCAGCAAAGCGTTTGCCTGCACTCGCCGACGCGAATGTCTATTGGTATGAAGAACCATTCGATGGCTACGCGCTCGCCGAGTATGGGGAATTAGCTAAGCGCTCAAGTAAGGTAAAGCTTGCTGGTGGTGAGGGTGCGCACAATGCATTCCAAGCAGAACAATTGATTGATTATGGTGGAGTGGGATTCATTCAAATCGATACCGGTTATGTGGGCGGAATTGGTAATGCCTATCGAGTTGCGCAGTACGCAACTTCGAAGGGCGTTAAGTACGTCAATCACACCTTCACTTCGCAATCTGCGCTTTCGTCATCGCTCCAACCTTTTGCAGGTTTGAAGGATTCCAACATCACCGAATATCCGATGGAACCGAAGTTGCTCTGCCAAGAGTTGACCTTGGATCGAATCGAAGTTGGTGCAGATGGAATGGTTGAGGCACCCGATGCGCCAGGCACGGGCATAAGAATCAATACCGCTGCTGTAAAGAAATACCAGGTCGAGGCCGAAATCAAGGTCAACGGCAAGGTCCTTTACTCCACTCCGACCGTTTAGGCGATTTGCCCCCTTGTAGAGGGGGGTCTTTCCCTACATCAATCTTGGATTGAATAATGCGGGGACATATCCTTATCTCATGATTCGCGCTCGATCAATTGCCTTTGCGCTAGCAGTTGTCGCGCTACTTCTCACTCCGGCATCTCCTGCGTTTGCATGTGATTATCCTTTTACACCTGACCCAACAAGACCAGGTACATGTGTCTGGACAGGTGGCAGTGGCACAGTCACGGGAGGATCTGGAGGCAGTGGCGGCACTTTTACGCCATACGATCCCAACGCACCAACGACTTACACTCCTTATACCCCTTACGATCCTGGAGCAACGACAACAAATACCAGCTCTAACTCATCTCCCGTAACAGCTGGTTCTGATACCTCGTACACACCATCGACTAATACAGCACCTGTCGCTGCTCCAGTAGTAGTTGATACAAGTGCTGCACAGATTGCCGCCTTAAACAAACAGATTTCAGATTTACAAGCAGAGATAGCCTCGCTTAAAGCAGAGATTGCGCGAAAGGGAGAGGAAACTAAAGCTGCTGCAGATCGTGCAGCAGCACAGGCAAAAATCTTCGAGCAGCAAGTGCAAGAGCAGAACACTCGGTTAGCTGATGCAAACAAGAAGATCACAGAACTAGCAGTGGAAGCGGATTCTGCATCTGCTGCGAAGCAGAAGTTGATTGAGGCAGAGGCCAAGATTGCATCAATTGCGACAGTTGCAAAAACTGCTGCAGAGGGAGAAGAAGTAGTTGATGCGAAGGGAAATAAGGTTGCAACCATCATCGCAAAAGATGAGACAGGAGCTGATTTAACAGATGAGAATGGCAAGGCTTTGGTACTTCAACCAGTCCTTGGTAACTCTGGTAAAGCTGTCGTCGACGACAAAGGTGAGGTCGTTCGTGCTCAGGTAGCCAGAAGTGAGGGCGGACAGATCATTTACGTTGATCGAGTCGTACCTGGAAGTCCTGGGAAAAAGAAGGCGCCAGTCGTATTGCTCAATGTACTTGGCAACGACGACAAAGTCCTTACTGGACCTGATGGCAAACCGCTGACAACCGCTCCAGTTTTGAAAGAAGGAAATTCGGTTTTTGTCGATAAGAACGGGCTACCAATTATGGTCCGCCCAGTGTTGAACAGTTCGGGCGAACCAGTCGTTGATGGCGATAAAGTTGTGATGACGAAGTTAATTACTTTTGGCAAGAATGAACCGGTATATGACAGTTCAGGAAATCCAATTCTTGCTCTCCCGCTCCTTGATAGCAATAGTCGAGTAGTCAAGGCAGGTAATGGCGAAATCGTTTACGTGCCACCGGTTCTTAATGCCAAGGGTGTCGTGCTTCGTAATAGTGCAGGTGAGCCAGTGCTCGCTGAACCATTAGCGGATGCAGTAGGTAGCGTCGCACTCGCCGCCGATGGAAAACCACTAGTCGGGCAACCATTTTTGGCAAATAATGGCCAGAGAGTTCTATCGGCTAACGCGCCCGTTTATGTTGGTGCAGTAGGTGTACAAGCCACTACTGTCGATGGAAAACAATTAAAGAGCTCTGATGGAGCGGTGTTGCAATTTGGGTATAACGGTTTGCTAACCACTCCTGAGGGGAGGAACATCTCTGGTTCTGATGGCCGACCGATCGTGTTAAGTTCACGAGGAATGCTTATCGCACCAAATGGTGATTTCTTACTGGATCGCGCTGGCAAACCATGTCGCCTTAATGAAAATGGTCAAGTGATTGATTCGTCGAATAAACCAGTTCTCAACTTATCTGGTAAGCCGATTGTGATTAGCACGAAAGCTACTCAGTTAGCAATACGTGTGAATAAGCAAAATATCGTTGGTCCTGATGGTAAAGCGATTCGTATCGCACTGAATGGACAGGTCTTTGATGTAAATGCCAATCCAGTTCTAACCCCAGCCGGATCACCTATCTATATAGATGGAAAGAAGAAGGCTCTGGTAGATGCTGCTGGCAAACCGGTGAAGGTTGGCGATGGAAATAAGAGCAACCAAATCGTCGGAAAGATTGGAAAGAGCACCTTCGCTACCGCATAAATGGCTATCGGATTCCGTGAGGCGTTGCGGGTTCATGGCACGAAAGAAAATCGATTAGACTCCCACCTGCATCATGCCGACCTGGCGCAATTGGTAGCGCACCCGACTTGTAATCGGGTGGTTAGGGGTTCAAGTCCCCTGGTCGGCCCCATACTTTTAATTGAAGAATTGCGAATGAATCAATAAATCAGCGGTAGCTCTATTTGATGCCGTGGGAATGTTCTTTAAAACCGAGACTCGAAGAAGTGCTTTTACATCCGGGTCATGTGGTTGTGGCTCAAGCGGATCCCAGAAGAAAATCAGCGCATGGATCTTATTGTCAACCATCTCTGCACCTATTTGGATATCTCCACCATACGGGCCGCTCTCCACTAATTGCACGGGTAGGCCACTCTCTTTTGCAATGAGTTTGCCCGTGGTACCGGTAGCGATGAGTTGGTGCTGAGAGAGCTCTGCTTTATTCGCGAGTACCCACGCCAGTAATTCGCTCTTCTTTTTGTCATGCGCGATTAGGGCAATCTTCTTCATGTATTAATCATAAAGGCAGGGCGGAATCATTGCTTTTGGTGAGGTGGCGCGAGATTATTGTGCCGGACGATCATGTCCTAACCTAGGGGGTTTAAGGGAATGAAATCGAAGAAGGTTTTAGCAATTGGCGCCATGGCGCTCGCGCTGCTTCTCAGCGCCTGTTCATCATCGAGCGATGAAACAAGCGCCGAGGGCGATAAGGCAGCATTTCCAACAGAGGATCTAACGCTCAACATCTCATGGTGGGGCGAGCAAGAAGCACCTGGTGCACAGAAGTGGCTAGAAGAGACAATTGCTCTCTACACGAAAGAACATCCAAACGTCACAATCAAACATGTACTGCAGACAACTGATGGATTGATTCCCTCTTTTGAAGCGGCAGCGGCCGCGCAATCTGGACCAGATATTCAATACTTCTGGGGTGGAATCTATACGCAACAACCGGGTTGGGATGGCCACATCGCTCCAATCTCAGATTATTTGAGTGAAGAGGAACTTTCTCATTACATCAACGCAAAAGTTGAGGCAGGCTTCCAAGGAAAAGTCTGGACAGCACCATGGTACGTCAATCCATCGTTCCCACTTCTAGTCCGAAAAGATATTCTCGCTGATAATGGTCTAGCAGTTCCCACCAACTGGGATGAATTAATGAAGGTTTGTGATGTTCTCTCTGCAAAGAAGATAACAACAATTGCAGGAGGAGTTAAAGATGGTTGGTTTGGTGGTTGGATCTACTCCATCCTCGGAGGTCAATCAGTCCAATCTCAATCCGATGTAATCAACGCGGTAGTTGGAACCACTAAGTTTACTGATCCAGAACATGCAACCTGGTGGACCAAACTCGAAGAGTCACGAGATCGTAAGTGTTGGAATGATGACATCAACTCTCTTGAGCTCTACCAAGCACAGCAGAAGTTTGTTGATGGAACAGCAGCGATGACAATCACTGCAGGTCCTGATGCACCAAACTTCGCAAAGAAAGCTGGCGGAGATGAGAAAGTGACTATCATGGCGATGCCTGCATGGTCAGATGGTCCTCTTGCAGGAAAAATGGGAACAACTTCACAGACCCTTGGCATCACCAAGTGGTCGAAGTACCCACAAGTTGCTGCAGATTTCATCAAGTTCTCACACACAACGGATCGACTAAACGCGTGGTACGCGGCAACTGGATCTATGCCAGCCGATGATCGCTTTGACATCTCACAAGTTCAGAGCGCTTCAACAAAGGCGCTATTTGAGTCCGCGCTCAATGGCGCTCCATATCTAGAGAACTTCATCCCTGCGCAACTTGATGCTGATGCAGTCTTCAAGAACGTGCAATTAGTACTAAAGGGAGAAGTTACTGCGGCAGAGGCTGCTGCAGATAAGCAGGCAATTATGGAGCGACTACGCAAGTCAGATCGCAAACTCGTAGATAATTTCACCGCCTGGGCTAAGTGAAATTAGCAAGTAGAAAAACCGCGACCGCTGACGTCACCAGACGTCAGCGGTCTGCTCATTCCTCAAAAGAAGCCCTCTATTGGATAGGGCCAGCAGCGCTAGTTATCCTGCTGATTTTTGGTTACTCCGTAGTCTCGGTGTTGATCTCTTCATTCCGTTACGACGGCGATTGGGTTGGTCTTGAAAATTTCGAGATAGTTATTACAGACCCAATATTCCTCACCGCACTCAAACACAATGGGCTCTTGTTATTGGCGGTACCTGTTCTCATAATCCTAGCTTTCATTCTTGCTGTTACCCTCTTTGAGACTCGACGCGGAATGCGCTTCTATCGCTCTGCGATTTTTTTACCTTATATCCTGCCGATTCCAGTAGTTGCTGTTGTCTTTGGTCAGATCTACCAACTCAATGGCGCCTTAAATATCTTTTTACGATCGATTGGTCTTGAGCCACTAGCCCAAGATTGGCTGGGAGATCCAAGTATTGCTCTTGGCACGATGTCATCAGTCATCATTTGGAAAGAGGTGGGTTTTGGGGTCATATTAATGCTGGCTCACATTATCTCTTTACCTAATGAGACCTATGAGGCTGCTCGGATTGATGGAGCTGGATTTTGGCGGACGCATCTTTCTATCACTCGTCCTGCAATCCTCAATACGATTGTGTTTTATGGAGTAATTGAGGCAATCACCATGGTCTCGTGGGTTTTCAATTATGTGTATGTCATGTCCAATGGCCTTGGCGGTCCCGGTAATGCCACCATGGTTAGTGAGCTTTACATTTACCGAGCCGCATTCCAGAACAAGGCACCAGAGTTAGCAGCTGCGGCGGCAGTTTTCTTATTTGTGGCAACGCTAATTCTGATGGTTGCATTCTTTAGAATTCAGCGCCGTTCGATTGCAGGGACTTTCAATAAATGAGACAGTCCCGGGGTGTGAAACGATCAAGAGTAGAGGGGTTTTTTCGATATTCTCTTCTGAGTTTTGTAGCATTTACCGCACTCGTTCCCGCCTACATAATGTTCTCTGGTTCCTTTAAAAGCCAGGGCGAGTTTCTTAATTCACCTTT
>JBEAMN010000104.1:0-8507 GCA_041165945.1 Actinomycetota bacterium | reverse complement strand
ACCTGCTGGGTGCGCCTCTAAAAACTGCCCTGCAGGTGAGGCACAGACACGTGCGACCAACTACCGAAGAGAGCTGAGCGTTAGTGGTGGCCACCTTCGAGGGCTTTGACATCCTCTGGAGTTGGCTTGGAGATTTGTTCACCCAGTATCGCTTTGCTTAGACGAGATCGAACTTTGTTCTTCAAGCCACCGCGAGGGGCAACCCCATTCTCATCTGGCTCGGGGGCCTGGAGCGGAAGGGGCTGTTCATGTTGGGTCAACATATATGCCTTCTCAGGGGAAATTGGCTCATGAACTTCGATGTATTCACCATGAGGCAACATCACGAGGCGACCAGTTTCACGACCATGAAGGACAAGTTCGCGGTCATATCGTTGAAGCGATAGACAGACTCGTTTAGTGATGATGTAGGCAAGAGGCGGAAGAATGATGATGCTGATTCGAGTAGCCCACATGATCTGATTGATGCTCAAGTTGAAATGGGTGGCGATGAGGTCATTACCACCATTGATAAGCGCAACCACCATGAAGGTCAATGACATTGCGCCGAGGGCAGTACGCGTTGGCGCATTACGAGGACGATCCAAGAGATGATGTTCCCGCTTATCTCCGGTGGCCCACGCTTCAATAAATGGATAGAGCGCCATTCCGGTGAAGATGATTCCGGGCAGAATCAATCCGGGGAGCAAGATATTCCACGAGATGGTGTAACCAAAAGCGTGCGTCTCAAGGGGAGGGGACATTCGCACTAGCCCATCGAGCCAGCCCATATACCAATCCGGTTGCGAGCCTGCAGAAATTTGCGTTGGTGTGTACGGGCCGAATATCCAAATGGGATTGATCTGTGCGAACGCTCCCAGAAGAACTGTGACACCAAAGACGATGAAGAAGAATCCGCCGGCTTTAGCCATATAGACGGGAAGGAGTGGGTATCCGACCACATTCTTTTCAGTGCGGCCAGCACCAGGATATTGGGTGTGCTTTTGGTACCAGACAAGCATCAAGTGCACGGTAATTAGAGCCAAGATGATGCCCGGAATCAGTAGGACGTGGACGGTGTAAATCCGCGGAATAAACATCACTCCGGGAAACTCCCCACCGAATGCGAAGAAGGCTAGGTAAGTTCCGAGGACTGGAATCGCTTGGATGATTGCTTGCGCGATACGCACACCAGTTCCTGAGAGCAGATCATCGGGAAGCGAGTAACCAAGGAATCCTTCGACAATTCCGAGAGTGAGAAGCGCAACGCCTAGTATCCAATTAAGTTCGCGCGGCTTGCGGAATGCACCGGTGAAAAAGACTCGAAGTAAGTGGGCCACCATCGCCGCCAAGAAGAGGAGAGCGGCCCAGTGGTGAACTTGACGCATCAAGAGTCCACCACGCACATCAAAGGAGATGTTTAAGGTTGAGGCATAAGCCTCGGACATCTTTACACCCTCAAGCGCTTGGTATGAACCTTCGTAGATAATCTCTTCTTGTGAAGGAACGAACCAGAAAGTTAAAAAAGTTCCAGATAAGAGCAGGATGATGAAGGAGTAGAGCGCAATTTCTCCGAGCATAAAGGACCAGTGATCAGGAAAGACCTTTTGCAGATTCTTCTTCACCCATTTCGCCGCACCAGTGCGCTCATCGATGAAATTGGCTACGCCACCGGCGACTTTCTCGCGTCGTGATTTCATGAGTTTCGCTCCCAGAAGCTAGGTCCAACCGGTTCATTGAATGGTGCAGCGGCGATGAGGTACCCCTCACTGTCGACTGTGATTGCCAATTGTGGCAGAGGGCGCGCTGCGGGGCCAAAGATAACTTTTGCTCCCGTGGGTACATCGAAAGTTGATTGATGGCATGGACAGAGCAGGTGTTTGGTAGTTTGCTCATAGAGCGCGACTGGACAACCCATGTGAGAGCAGATTTTCGAGAATGCGATGATTCCCTCATGTGTCCAAGACATTCGCTCGTCAGAGAGTTTTAAGTCTGCCGGACGGACTCGAATCAGAATCGAAGCATCCTTTGCGATGTCATTGAGTTTGCGATGCTCTGGGTCCTTGATTTCGGGGAGCACGTGCACGATGGCACCCACCTCAAGATCCTCAGGGCGTAATGGGCGATTGCCAGGGTCGGTGACGATGCGAACGCCTTTATCCCAGGTAGTTTTCAAGAGCGATTGCTCAGGAAGTGGGCCGAGGTCACGAAGCAGGATGAGAGGTGAGAGTCCAACGAGACCAAGCGAGAGTCCAAGAGTTCGCTTGATGAGAGAACGGCGACCCAACTGAACCTTTGCAGCCTCGCCTTTGACTGTTTCGACAAATGATGCGCGATCTTCATCACTGGAGCGCATTTCATGTCGTTGAGCGACTACTTCTTCATCTGGCATAAGTGTCTTAGCCCAATGGACAGCGCCCGCTCCTATAAAGAAGAGTGCAAAACCAAGGCCAGCGCCAATCCCTAGTTGATGTGCATTGGTGTTGCCAAGGATGGGCAGGAATACGAATACATCGGTAGGAATCCAAATAAATGAATAGACGAAGAGGAGTGTTCCGGCTGAAGAGAGGAGGAAGAGAATTGAGACTTGTCGTTCAGCACGTTTCTCTGCAACTGGATCGGTATCAGCCTTGCGATGTACATGGTGAGGTAGACCTGGGTCTTGTAGGGGGGCAATCTCTTTCGACATTTCTCTTAACCCATTCCTCTCGTGGCCAAATTTCCTAGCGAGCCTTAGTGGCTAGCCACACAGCGATACCAATTAACGAGCCAAGACCTAAAACCCAACCAAGAAGCCCTTCTGTTACTGGGCCAACTTTGCCGAGTGCAGCTCCACCATAACTTCCCTCGTTCTCCACCGACTTGACCCATTTGATAATCGACAACTTCTCTTCTGGGGTGAGCGCCTGATCGCCAAAGACCGGCATCGCTTGCGGACCGGTAATCATCGCTTCGTAGATATGTACGGGCTCAACACCCATGAGCGTCGGTGCATATTTGCCAGCGGTGAGCGCGCCACCTTGTGCAGCGGCGTTATGACACATCGCGCAGTTAGTGCGGAAGAGTTCGCCGCCTTCAGCGACATTTCCATCACGTTCATAATTCAATTGCTCCGCAGTAGGTATTGCTGGACCTGGGGCTAAAGAGGCGACATAAGCGGCGAGTGCAGCAATCTCTTCAGGGGTGTAGAGCGGTTTCTTGCGCATCGCCTGTTGGCTCATGTCAGCCATCGGCATTCGGCCGGTAGCAACTTGGAAATCCACTGATGCTGCGCCAACCCCAATCAATGAAGGTGCGATTCCGCTGCCTTCAGCATTCAGGCCATGACATGAGGAGCAGCCACGCATGAAGATGCTCTTTCCCTCTTCGATCAGAGTTGATTTCGCATTACTTGCAGTGGCGTTGTTCGGGGCGGCGGCTATGGAATAGATGCCGCCAATGAGGAAAAGACCGATAACTAGTAGCGCAGGAGCCATCGCTCGATGGCGACGTTTACCTGAAAGCCACTTGAAGAAAGACACTAGAGCTCCCTTATTTCACTAGATAGATCGACGCAAAGAGCGCGATCCATACAACGTCGACAAAATGCCAGTAATACGAGACCACGATCGCTGTCGTTGCCTGCTTATGGCCAAATTTTCGGGCATAACTAGTGCGGACAAGCACAATAAGAAAGGCAAGGAGTCCGCCAGTGACGTGGAGTCCATGGAAACCAGTGGTGATGTAGAAGACTGATCCGTAGGGACTTCCACTCAAGGTGATGTCTTCCATCACCAAATGTGCGTACTCGTATATTTGTCCTGCGATGAAGAAGGCTCCCATGAGGAAGGTGAGGGCAAACCATTCGCGCATGCCCCAACCCGAGATTTTCATCAGGCTCCCGGTGCGACGCGGTTGGTAGCGCTCGGCTGCGAAGACACCAAATTGGCACGTTACTGAACTTAAAACCAGAACTGTGGTGTTGAGAGCGGAGAACGGAATCGCTAGCCGTTCGGTGTACTCGGCCCAAATTTCAGGCCCTTGCACTGAGCGCGTAGTGAAGTACATCGCGAAGAGCGCGGCGAAGAACATCAATTCACTGGAGAGCCAGACGATTGTTCCCACTGCAACCAAGTTCGGCCGAGTGGAGCTGGCATGGTAGGAATCTTGATGGTGGGTCGCGGTCGCCATGAGCGCGATTATTCCCGATTTTCCGCTCTGATATGGAGTTTTTATGGGCGAGCACGGGGGGTAAATTGGGGTGAATCTCATCACGCGAGCAGGGCGTGAGGTACTTTGCTCGGCAGCCTTGCGGGCAGGGCAAGGCAGGCCAGTTAGGATAGCGCCATGGCCGAAAAGGGTTCGCTTACAGTCTTGATTTACTCTGACAATTCACTGGTCAGAGCCTCGGTGGTTCGCGCAATTACCCCCGCTCCGGCGGCAGATTTGGGCGCGCTCACCATTAAAGAGTTCGCAACTGCGCCAGCTCTTAAGGATTATTTCGATGATAAAGGGCGAGCCGATCTGCTGATTGTCGATGGCGAGGCTTCTCCAGTAGGCGGTCTGGGCCTGGCACGGGAGATTAAGGATGAGGTCTACAACGCCCCGCCAATTGTCGGCATCATCGCCCGCGAAGCCGATCGCTGGTTAGCTACCTGGGCGCGCCTTGATGCAATTGCGCTCCATCCAATCGATCCCCGCGCGTTAGCGGAAGAGGTGGCTGCGCTATTGCGTAAAACAACTGCAGTCGCGACTGCAGCGCCGCATCACTAGAAAGAGATTCGCAGAATGAATAGCGCTTCGTGGGAGATTGCTCTAAGCGCACTTCGAATGAAAAGTGAACTCACCTTCGATGCGAGCAGAGCAATTATGGAAGAGATTCTCTCCGGGCAACGCGGTGTTGAGGAGATTGCCGAGTTCCTAACGCTCCACACAGAAAAGGGTGGCACCCCAACCGAAGTCTCTGGCTTCATTGATGCGATGTATGCACATGCCGCGCCAATTACCGTCAACGGTCGTGCAGTGGACACTGTCGGAACAGGTGGCGATGGATTTCACACCATTAACATCTCTACTGCCTCTGCAATTGTGGCAGCAGCTGCTGGCGCGCGAGTTATTAAGCATGGCAATCGGGCCGCAACCTCACAATCAGGAGCGGCCGATGTACTCGAAGCACTTGGTGTGAAGATTGATCTCAATGGCGAGCAGGTTGCACAACTTGTTGCTGAGGTAGGTATTGGATTCTGTTTTGCTCCGATGTTTCATAGCGCAATGCGTCATGCAGCCCCTGCCCGTAAATCTCTTGGGTTTCCCACGATCTTCAACATTCTTGGACCGTTATCTAATCCGGCACGACCGAGCGCATATGCAATTGGGGTAGCGAAAGCACAAATGTTTCCGATTGTTGCGGAGGTGTTGCGCGAACGTGGAGTCGATGCCCTCGTCTTTCGAGGTAAAGATGGTCTCGATGAGATAAGCCTCTCCGAACCGACTGAGATTTATCTGATTAGCCAAAATCGCTCTACTCTCCATGAAATCGATCCACAGAGGTGGGGGATCCCTCGCAATCCGCTTGAGTCTTTACGCGGTGGAAGTGGCGAAGTGAATGCTGCGCTATTACGGGAGATCCTCGAGGGAAAGTCTGGACCGATGCGGGATGTTGTCTTGCTTAATGCTGCTGCTGCGCTGATTGCCTTTGATGGAGAGGTTTCGCAAGTGGAAATTAACGAGCTTTTCATGAACGCGCTCGAGAAAGTTTCCTTAGCTATAGATAGTGGGAGAGCGATTACTCTTCTAGAGCGTTGGCGTGAGCGTTCACACCTGGTTTAGCTAATTTTTCGACCTTGTTTTTATGAAATGCGCCGCCATACGTTGGCAAGTGCCAATTACCGATGATGTGGATGGGCCTGGCATATTCGTCAGAGGCCCAGCGCATCAGCATCTCCGCCTCTTCAGGAGTGGAGTGCGGGAAGATCAACTCCTGATCAACGGAATCTAATTGTTGTGATTGCAGGAGATCGATTCCGCTTGATAGTTGATTGACAGCGGAAACGGTAAGCGATGCTTCAAGCCGTCCTCTTCGAATTCGAGCAATCTCAATTTCTTCGCTCCCTTCGGAGAATTTTGCAACAATCAACTCTTCAAGGGCTGAAAAAGCGCGCAGAGTCTCGCTTCGAGCAAACCCGCGAAGATATGCGGTGATCTGATTACGTAATTCGGCCGCCTCTTCAAATCTCTCTTCACGAGAGAGCGTGGCAATTCTCTCGAAATGATGCGCAACAACCTCTCCAGCTTGCACTGAGAGATGATTGGAGACCTTCTCGGAGACCTTCGAATATTCATCGTCACTAGTGGCGCCGATGCATGGTGCCGAACATTTTTTAATGTCATAAAGGATGCAGGCGCTTGCTTTCTTGATGGTTGCCGGAGTGATTCGCGGCGTGCATTGGCGAATAGCGGTTGCGCTATGAAGCGCTTCGCGCGCTTGAGTCGCATCGATATTTCCACCGAAGGGGCCGATAGCGCTCTGCTGGTGGGTGAGAGCGCCATGGCCTTTGGAGACAACCAAGCGAGGGAATCTTTCATCGGTGAGGGTGAGCCAGAGAGTCCGTTCCTGAAAACGTGAGCGACGGTTATAGCGAGGGGCATGGAGCTGAATAAGACGGAGCTCGCGAACTTGAGCATCGATAAGAGTGGGGGTAGGCAGAGCCTCTATCCGGGAGGTGAGTGCAATCATCTCGCGCATTCGAGAGCGAGTTTCAGATGGTGAGAAGTAGGTCAACACTCGCTTCCGAATATTTTTGGAGATTCCGATATAGAGAGGTCGATCCTCGCTATCGCGAAAAATGTAGAGGCCGATTGAGTTGGGAAGGCTCTCGGCAAGTGATTTCTTGGCTCGCTCTTGAGGGCTTAACGGGTGAGAGAAGTTTTGGAGATCGGCGAGGGTTTCAACGCCAACATTTCCTAAGCGCTCAAGTAAGTGATGAAAGATTTCAACCGTTGCCCGTGCATCATCGAGCGCGCGGTGCGTTGGCGGCTCTTGAAGACCAAAATATTGTGCGAGAGTTCCCAGCTTCACATTTGGAGTTTCATCTTTGGTGAGAGTGCGCCGAGCAATCTTGACTGTGTCGAGCACTTGGTAATTTGGCCAACGATAGGAATGGGCATCAGCTGCCGCTTTGAGAAAACCAATATCAAATGGAGCGTTGTGGGCAATCAAGATTGTCTCATCGGCTCCGCCACAGAACTCGAGGAATGCTGGCAAAACCTCTTCAAAGAGTGGAGCGGGGGCGACCATCGCATCGGTGATTCCGGTGAGCACGGTTATAAATGGCGGGATAGGCGAGCCAGGATTGACGAGAGTGTGAAATTCACCGAGAACTTCACCGCCGCGGATTTTTACCGCCCCAATCTCGGTAATCATCGCCCCTGAAGCGGGCGAGGTGCCGGTGGTTTCGAGATCGACTACGACGAAAGTGCCTAACCGCAGTGGCAATGGGATCTCGTCAAGTGTCGGCTGGGCAGGGGAAGAAGTACTTGCTCTCATGATGCGGTAAGCCTATGTTCTCATCCTGACATTTGTCTGATTTTCGTGGTGAAGGGAATTTCATGAGCGAGAAAATCTCCCCAGTTCGCTGGGGTTTCATCGGCGCCGGAATGATTGCAAAGAAGGCGCTATATCCAGCGCTACGCAACTCGCAGTGGGGTGAGATTTACGCAGTGGCTGGAACAGATGGCGATCGCGCTAAAGCGCTCTCGCCTAGCGGTCGCTTCTATACCGATTATCAGGAACTCATCGATGATCCCAACGTTGAAGCGGTCTACATCTCTCTGCCCAACTCACTACACATTCCATGGGCAATCAAAGCGATGCGTGCAGGCAAGGATGTCTTATGCGAGAAACCACTTGCGATGAATGCTCAGGAGGTGCGCGAAGCCAGTGCAGTGGCCAAAGAAACAGGCCGTCTTTTTATGGAGGCATCGTGGAATAGATGGCATCCGCGGACCAAACGTCTCGCTGAAATAGTTCGCTCAGGGGAGATCGGAAAAGTTGAGCGGATTAAAACGTGTTTTACTTACGATGGATTGCCCGACGACAATATTCGTGCATTTCCGGAACTTGGCGGAGGCGGGTTATATGACTTGGGGCCATATTCTGTAGCAGCTCCCATCTGGTTGATGAACTTCGCACCTACCGAGATCACCAAGGCAGAGGTGGCGTGGCACCATGTGGGAAGCGATGAAACGGTCCGCGTGGAGTTTTCTATCGGGGGAGCTAAAGCAGAGGCCATCACATCGATGAACGTTCCCTCGACGCTCTACTTTGAGGTATTCGGAAGTGATGGTGCGGTAGTGATGGGTGGTAATGATGCTTTCAATTCTCATAATCAACCCAGCACCCTTGAGATTTACGGCAAACATGGTAAACGTGTTGAGAAATTTGATGCCTGTGACCCCTATCAATTGATGGCAGATGATTTTTCAAAGAAGATGCGCGGGCGTAGTGATTGCTGGATTATGTCTCTTGATGAGTCACTGGTCTTTGCGCA
>JBEAMN010000103.1:0-3532 GCA_041165945.1 Actinomycetota bacterium | reverse complement strand
CCTAATCAAATCCAAAGTGGCAAGTTCTGCTGGCAACTGGCAACTCGCAGCTTAGGGGTTCGTCCCTTCGTGTCTGCTTTTAACCATTCTCGTCCATCGCAACACATCGAAACATTTAAATTTAGTCTACATTTTTCTCCGCAAAATATCCAGTTGAGCTTCTTTCAACAATCTCTTCATCAGCTTCTCATGTAATTCGCCCAAAAGAGCCTCTACACGACTATCTGATCGCATGTTCTCATTTGATAGGTCGAAATGCGGCTTTACCCTTCCGAGTTTAACATGCAGTTCGTCACTTCGAATTCGATCGTATTCATTATGGTACTTAAGTCTCAATAGTCGGAACAGAGACTGCTCCAAGTCTTCTCCATCTCTGTATTCGTACTCCGCGTCTGCAAGGTCACTGTGGCGCGGTAAGTCCCCACCATCGAGCGAAAAGACTTGTGGAGATATAGTCGTCCGAGAAATAGTCGTCCGTGATGTTGAGATGCCCGTCTTGTGCTGATTTTGTCGCATGGCAAGATGATTGGACCGGCTGCGAGGCAGGGAACTAGTTGACGCGACAGGGGATTGCGAAGGAGCCGGAGAAATTACGTCTAGAAGCTTCTCTGTCTGCAAAGCAGTTCTTAGACCCATTTCGTGCAGCCGATTTCGTGCTGAAGAGAATGGCGGTTGGTGCGCCCCTGGTGGAGGTGGTGGAGATGGTGAAGGAGGTGGAGGGTCGACAGGCAAGGGATGGGCGGATCCTGCCTTCTCTCCAGATAGTTTGATGCTCGCAACTTCTTTTAAAGTAATTTCCGCGAGCGAGGCGACTGTGGACGATTCAGTAGGATAAGCTTGGGGATGTAGAGGCAAAGCGGAAGAAGGAGACGGAGACGGAGAGGAGTGGAGAGGCGCGTCGGATGCATCTCCGTCCAGTCTCTTACTCAGAGAGTTCACACTGTGCTCGAGTCGCCGCAATCTCCGCTGCAAATAGATCGGACTGTGACTCCGCGACCTTGGATGGGGGTTGATTCGCGCCATACGCCTCTTCGCCAAGGTTAACTGCTGCAAACCTTCATATTCGGAGCTGTGCAGGAGATGTTGATTGTCTACTTTGGGCCCCTCCATGTCCACGGCGGCTTCGACAGAGGGAATTGGCTCTTGGAGACGCGTTTCAGTCGGAACGACCTGTTCTAGATGATGAGTCTGTGTACTCTGGGTTCGGGAAATGGATAGCGAAGAGAGCGCACTCGGGCTGGACTTGGCGGAGTTGGTTGCGGCGGGGGCGGCGACGATCGAGGGAGCTGTCATATCAGGCGACCAGGGATCGAGCTGCGTCCGTGCGGGGTGTGGAGGGGTACGGGGAGGGGAAAAGAATGCATTGTCGTCTATTCTTTTTTTAGAGGAATTCCTACTCGACCAATTGTCACTGTCCAAGCCATTGGCGTTTCTCGTTGTCACTGAATCAGTATCAGTTGGAGGAACAACTTCTTCAGAATATAAGAAGATTCGATTCATGTAAGTTTGCGAGCCACCAAAGGTTTTTACCACTTCGAAGACTATGAAAGGGTAAATGTCAATATTTATCGGTGTGCAGCAGAAGAGCTGTGCTCCGGCTCGCGCACTAGGAGCAGTAAAGGTGTCCCAAATACGAAACTTGGAACCTTTTCGGATCAAAACCACTGTTATCAAATTTATAACATCAAAGCAGAGACACAGGTACCGTCGCTAGATACATGAATTGTAACCACTCGCGGATTAGTTGTATAACTATGCCAACAATACCATCCAATGCTCCGAATAGCAAGCTGTTCTTCTGCGTTTAAATTACATTCAAAATAAAATAAAATCGACCAATCTAAACAAAGATAACAGCGATCACCGTCGACGCAAGCTCGTTCCTTCCCATTTTTCACTGATACGCAGAGCCATTGTGGAGGACCATCTTCTGTTAGCCAAATGCTATGAACATCATCAGTGAGGACATTTCGAGCATCGCATGTGAAAACTTCTGAGGAACAGTCGATTAAGATCCCAGTTGCCGCCAAGTCCACCATAATGACCTATCGACAGGTTAAGACCTGCTATGGGAAAAGATTACGTTCACTTAACATTACACTTTTTGCACAAACAAAATGTTGAGATGCGTCATATGCCTAGTATCTCTCTCGCCGACCCCAACGAACTGTAAGTTCCATAAGCGATGAGCAGCCCAGCCAGAACAGAAGTACTCCAACCGAGGGATTTTGCTCCAGTGCGTGAAAGAGATAAAACCGGATCAAGTGCAGATGATGTGGATGAAGAAGCAGCCGGCGAGATGGCGGTCAACAAACCCGCCGACACCACTGGAGTTGCATAGCCGGCAGAAAATAGTAGAAGTAGCAAAGCGCCAGAAAGCGCACCGAAAGTGCCAGAGGACGAAGAGGAGGCGGAAATGAACGTGAGTAGTGCGGCCAGCACTGGCGAGGAGCAGGGCGAGGCCACCAGACTGACCGAGGCGCCAAGGAGTGCGGCTTCCAGCCACGCTGCGGCACCGTTGCGTGCTTTGTCGTTGTCCAGTCCGATAGATCTTGTACCTTGGAAGCTATTGAGAACCTTTTCCAGCGATGGAAACTTAATATCGACCAGCTCCAGCAGATTCAATCCCATCACCTGCAACCAATCGCGGATATGCGGTAATCTTCATCACATTACTGGAGAATGAGACATACCAAGTATACAACGGAGACAAGAACTTTCGATGAGCTGCGTAGGAAGTCTATAGCCGAAGATATCACTGAGCTTTCACTCTGCAGGACTCCGAAGACTTGGCCCGCCAGCGCGGCGGATAATCCCAGAGCCGAAAAGGCTAAAGCTAGCCCAAGAGCGTAGAAGAGTGATCTGACAGGTAAGTCACTCTTCTCGCTAGATCCGAGGTATGATAGAGTAATGGGCAACATTCCCAGAGAACATGGCGACAGCGCAGTTAGCACGCCCGCGAAGTACAAGACACCGAAGCTAGCGATGGAAGGGTGCGTTATCTCGGAAGAGAGTGTCGAGGACATAAGCAATTGCAAGTCGTACAAAGCCACAGATAAATCTGCTTCATTGCCAAATAATTGGCAAATGGTGAAACTCTTTGGAGAGTTATTCTCTAAGATTCTCTTGTGGAAAACGTTAAGATGTCTACTAGATGGTTTAAATGCCGAAGTGCATGCGAAATATGTAAAAAGCCAGAAGGCCAATTTCTTCATTTTTAACCTACTGACTGAGGTTTTATAGAAAAAGTGTAACAAGTGATACGTGGGCCTGCAATAGGTAAACAAACTGTGTAATTCTTAGTATACTGTAACTGTGTAATGTTATGTGACGTAGTCGTTTTATAACGTTGTTGCGTAGTGTGAATCTCGTATGATTTAGCTCATCTGTTTCTTCTATCAGGCTAGATTTTAACATATTTCAATTCTTCTTGCTGTAGACGATTTATCAAAATCTAAACCGGTGGCTGTACGTAGATGTTCTCTTCTTCCAGCTCGAGTTTAAGCTTATTTGGTAGCTCACAAAACTCTAC
>JBEAMN010000102.1:0-9291 GCA_041165945.1 Actinomycetota bacterium | reverse complement strand
TTACCAGGTGCAAGTGAGAGTGAAAAACTCTGTCCGATCCACTCTCGCCCCGTTGAACTCGTCAGCGAGACCAATTGGTTCTTCCGTTTATCGGCTTTTGTTCAACCTCTTCTTGCACACTACCGGGAGAATCCGCAGGCCTGTGAACCTACTAGCGCACGAAATGAGGTAGTTGCCTTCCTCGAGGGGGGAGTTTCAGATCTCTCGATTTCGCGCTCCTCTTTCTCATGGGGCATCCCCGTTCCTTGGGATTCCAAACAGGTTGTCTATGTTTGGTTTGATGCGCTTCTTAATTATGCGACTGCAGTTGGTTTAGGTGGCGCCCCTGGCACTCCAAGCGGCGAAGATTTTGCCCGTAAGTGGCCAGCAGATGTGCATCTCGTAGGAAAAGATATCCTCCGCTTTCACGCAGTCATTTGGCCAGCGATGTTAATGGCTGCAAATTTGCCTGTGCCCAAGAAAGTTTTTGCCCATGGTTGGCTATTGGTGGGTGGCGAGAAGATGAGCAAGAGCAAACTCACTGGAATCGCTCCATCGGATATCACTGACTTTTTTGGAGTGGATGCTTTTCGTTATTACTTCTTGCGGGCGATTCCATTTGGCACAGATGGATCTTTCTCGTGGGAGGACATGGTCGCTCGGTACACCAGCGAGTTGGCTAATGATTTTGGAAATCTTGCATCCAGGGCGATCGCAATGGTGGAGAAGTATTGCGAAGGCAAGATTCCTAATGTCGCCACCGAACCAGAACTTGCTACAGCGGCAGCGCTTGCAACGAAACGAGCCGATGAACTTATTTGCGCGCTCGACTTTCAAGGCGGAATCTTGGCAATCTTAGAATTCTGCAAGACTGTCAATGGGTATGTCACAGACCGTGCTCCGTGGGTGCTCGCTAAAGATCCCTCGCGAAAAGCAGAACTAGATCAAGTTCTCTATGCCACCTGTGAATCACTTCGCATCTTGGCGGTCCTCTTCAATTCAGTGATGCCAGAGAGCGCTGAAAAGTTATGGCGTTCATTAGGGGCGGATAATCTCGGTCCGCTCAGCGCTATGCGAATTGATGATGTTGCGCGATGGGGTCAACTTCAAGCAGGAACCCAAACACATCGTGGCGAGGTGCTCTTCCCACGATTACCAGAGACCACTGGCGAGGAGCAGCGAGGGTGAGCGATCGCCACAATCGCGATATCGATCGGATTCCAGCTCCATTACCGCAGGCGCTTCCTGCGCCAACTATTGATTCGCATTGTCATATGGAGCTGATTGCCAAATCTGCACCGGGCGCCCCCGAAGTGAAGGCAATACTTGATGAAGCGGCATCTGTAGGGATTGAACAGGTGATGCAAATCGGTTATGACCTAGAGCAATCACGGTGGTCAGTAGGGGTGGCAGAGGCATGGGTGGGCAGAGCGCTTGCGGCAGTTGCGCTCCATCCGAATGAAGCGCCCATGGTCGATGATCTCGACGAGCAACTCCGTGAGATCGAAAAGTTAGCAGCCCATCCAAGGGTGCGGGGAATTGGCGAGACTGGCTTAGATTATTTTCGGACGCCAGAGGAGTTGCGAAGTAAGCAAGAGTTCTCATTCCGCTCTCATATAGCCATCGCCAAGCGGATGAATAAAGCTTTGATAATCCATGATCGCGATGCGCACGAGGATATTTTGCGCGTACTTGCAGATGAAGGTGCTCCCGAGAAAGTCATCTTTCATTGTTATTCGGGAGATGCAGAGATGGCGCAACGTTGTATCAAAGCTGGCTATTACCTATCTTTCTCCGGAACGGTTACATTTAAGAATGCTCCCGCGCTACGCGAAGCTCTTTCACTCACACCATTAGAGAATCTACTCGTTGAAACAGATGCCCCATTCTTAGCTCCCGCTCCCTATCGTGGCGCACTTAACTCGCCGGCGCAGATTGCTCGAACCATTCGCTTCATGGCGGAGGTAGTTAATCGCCCTGTTGAAGAACTCTGCGATGCAACCAGAGGTAACGCCCTTCGGCTATTTGGAGATTTTGCTTAATGGAGAGCCTTGGTGCGGCACAGATCCGTGAATTGGCCGAGCAACTTAATCTCCGCCCATCAAAATCACTTGGGCAGAATTTCGTCATCGATGGAAACACCTGTCGGAAGATAGTTCGACTTTCAGAGGTTAACCAGAACGACGTTGTGCTGGAAATAGGACCAGGCCTTGGCTCGCTTACCTTAGTTTTACTTGCAAGCGCAGGATCGGTGGCTGCGGTTGAAATTGATAAAAGGTTAGCTGAACAACTTCCCAAGACGATGGCTGCACATCTTCCAGAGCAAGCTTCGAACTTACAAGTCATCAATAAAGATGCGCTCTCTATCACAGAGCTTCATCCCACTCCCACTGCGTTAGTAGCAAATTTGCCTTACAACGTATCGGTGCCGGTCTTGCTCCATCTCTTGGAATATTTCCCCACAATCACTCGGGGTATTGTGATGGTTCAGGCTGAGGTCGCCCAGCGGTTGGCAGCGCAACCTGGATCAAAGGCTTATGGAATCCCGAGCGTTAAGTTGAAATGGTGGGCAGATTCGCAGATTGCCAGCGCAATTTCTCGCGAAGTCTTCTGGCCTGCCCCGCGCGTTGATTCACTCCTACTCTCGTTCGTGCGCCATCACCACAGTGATTTACATAACGAATCGCTCCGAAAGCGCACCTTCGCAATTATCGATAGCGCTTTCACACAACGTCGAAAGATGTTGCGCTCTTCCCTAGGTACTTTCTTGGGCTCTAGTGAGCGCGCTTCCGAACTCTTGATTGCCGCCGGAGTAGACCCAACCAATAGAGCAGAGAACCTGAGACTCGAGGACTTTATTGCGATTGCGCGAGGCATTTCACTCCCGAGTTGATTAGGGTAGAACCATGACTTTGGTCAAAGCCCCTGCAAAGATTAATTTGCAATTATCTGTGGGGGCAAAAGGCGATGATGGTTATCACGACCTAGCTACAGTCTTTCAAGCCGTTTCGCTTTACGATGAAATAAAAGTGGAGCCAGGCGAGAGTGGCTCTGGAATCACACTGCATTTCTCTGGAGATAATCCGCATATTGCTAACCTTCCTACCAACAATAAAAACCTTGCGTACAAAGCTGCACAATTATTTGCTCAACGGAAGAAAGTTCCATTAGACCTCGTGATAGCGATTAAGAAACAGATTCCGATTGCTGGCGGCATGGCAGGTGGGAGCGCGAATGCTGCAGGAGTTCTTGTTGCGCTCGATGCGCTCTACGAAACCAAAATGAGTAAAGATGAATTGATTGGTTTAGCACGGCAATTGGGTAGCGATGTTCCATTCTCGCTGACAGGTGGGACTGCGGTAGGAACAGGTCGCGGCGATCGCCTTACTCCAGCGCTCGCGCGTGGAACTTTTCATTGGGTCCTTGCGTACTCCTCTCAAGGGCTATCTACTCCGGCAGTCTATGAAGAGTGCGATCGATTACGTCAAGGTTTTGCTCAGCGAGCGCCCCGAGTGAGTGAAGAGTTGATGCATGCGTTAAGTAGTGGTGATCCAATCGCATTGGGAAAGTCTCTGGTAAATGATTTACAACCGGCAGCCTGCTCACTCCGACCCGCGCTGAAGTTAGCGCTCTCTGCTGGCATGGATTCGGGGGCAATTGGCGCACTCGTCTCTGGATCCGGCCCAACTGTTGCATTCTTAGCAAAGAGTGAAGAGGCGGCAATCGATCTTGCAGTAGCGCTCTCCTCAACAGGGGCGGTCTCACAGTTGGGACGAGCGCATAGCCCTGTGGGTGGTCCGAAAGTTATTTAATCGGAGGAATTGCGCTCTCAACATGCTCGAGCATTCGACTCAATAATCCTGCCAAGTCATCGCGCTCCTTGTTCGGCAGCGATTTCAAGAGTTCCTTCTCCCGATTAAGTAAATCGGCGAGTGCCGCATCGACAACCTTGATGCCTTTATCGGTGATTCGAACCAAAGTACCCCGCCCATCGGATGGATCGGGATGGCGTGCGAGAAGTCCATCACCTTCTAAACGATCTAAACGGTTGGTGATAGTTCCGCTTGTCACTAAGTTTTCATGAATGAGTTGGCCGGGAGTAAGTTGATAAGGAGCACCTGCGCGACGAAGCGCTGCTAGTACATCAAAGCCCCAGGTTTCCAAACCATGTTCAGCAAATGCAGCTCGTCGAGCAATATCTAAGTGACGCGCGAGTCTCGTGATTCGACTTAAGACTTCAAGAGGTGCGCTATCAAGATCAGGGCGCTCACGTCGCCATGCAGAGACGAGCTCTTCAACCTCATCTTTTCTAACAGAATCGCTCTGCCTATCTGTCATGGTTTCGTCGACTTTCAAAGGAGAGACGAGGGTGCGTCTCGAGGTCGCTTAGTCCATTCCATGCAAGATTGACGATGTGTGCGGCGACCTCTTCTCGAGTGAACAATCGCGCATCTAGCCACCATTGACCGGTTAGAGCAACCATCCCTACGAGCATCGAGGCGTACATAGGTGCCATCTCCGCAGAAAATCCACGAGATGCCAATTCTTCGATGAAGATATGTTCTACTTGCGATGCAACTTCACTCAGCAATGTGGCAAATGATCCACTCTGTCCACCGACTGGAGAATTTCTCACCAATAATCGAAAGCCATTACTTCTAGTCTCGATGTAGGTAAGGAAAGCGAGCGCAGCGCGTTCAGCTCGTACCCGCGGTCGACCCGTCTCCAAGGTGCTCGAGATAAGTTCCAAGAGAGCACGCATCTCGCGATCCACGACAACGGCATAGAGCCCCTCTTTACTCCCAAAGTGTTCGTAGATCAGTGGCTTTGAAACCCCGGCATTAGCTGCCAACTCTTCGACGCTTGTTCCCTCAACGCCGCTCTCGGCGAAGACCTCAACCGCTGTTGCGATGATCTGCTCTCGGCGAGCAGCGCTACTCATTCGCGTTCGGTTACCCCCTGAGGCGGGAGTAGAAGCTGGAGCAGATCGTGGGGAGGGTGCGCTCATATTCGCCAAGGGTAGTGGCGCGCCTGTGTTAATAAAGGCGCAAGTAAAGGCTGGTCGAAACCGGCATGAAAATGCGAGAGAATACGGGTTCCGCCATGGTGTAGTGGCTAGCACATGGGCCTTTGAAGCCCAGGGTCCTGGATCGATACCAGGTGGCGGAGCGCAGGCACCGCCTCAACTGCAAGGAGGGAGTACGCCTTCCAATGGCGCTTAATCAACCGCAGACGATTGCAATACTCCTCGCCGCTGGTGAAGGTACGCGGATGAAATCTGACGTACCAAAGGTGCTTCATTCGATCCTTGGCCGAACCCTAATTAGTCACGTCCTTACTGCAACCGATTTATTGGGCGCGAATAAGCGCGTGGTCGTCGTAGGAGCAAAGAGTGAACAAGTAATCGAAGAGATTGCAGCGCACGACAATTTAGTAACGACAGTTTTGCAAGAGCGACGCGGTGGCACTGGGCATGCGGTGCGAATCGCGTTAGAGGCAGTGGAAGTTCCTGACGATTCAGTTGTCGTGGTGGTTGCCGGTGATGCGCCCCTCATCACAGGCGTAACACTCAACCACCTGGTGCAGGTATCTCAGAATGAAAAGGCAGGAGCGGCAGTGCTCACTGCTGATGTCGATGATCCACATGGTTACGGCAGAGTTATTCGCGATCCTGAAAATGGAATTGTGAAAATAGTGGAAGAAAAAGATGCCACCGATGAGGAACGCGAAGTTCACGAGGTAAATTCCAGCATCTACGCCTTTGATGCTAAAGCGCTCAAATCGGCGCTCGCCGAGATAAAACCAAATAACGCGCAAGGGGAAGAGTATTTAACTGACGCTATCGAAATCATCCGAGCAAGTGGCAAGAAGATAATTCCGGTTGTAGCAAATGATTATTTTGAAATCCTTGGTGTCAATGATCGAATTCAACTCGCTGAAGCAACTGCAATCATGCGCGATCGAATCAATCTTCAGTTGATGTCCAACGGAGTAACTTTGATTGATCCGCCAACAACTTTTGTTGATGTTACGGTCACGATTGAACCAGATGTGACTATCAAGCCCGGTTGCCAAATCGAAGGCGCGACCACCATCGGACGGGGCAGCCTCATTGGCCCCGACACTCGCCTCTTCAACTGCACCGTGGGTGCAGATGCGGTCATTACCAAGTCTGAATGTGATGGCGCCAGCATCGGTCGCCACGCACATGTAGGTCCATATTCGTTCCTGCGACCGGGAGCGCATCTGGGCGATGGGGCGAAAGTCGGCTCCTTCGTCGAGGTCAAGAATTCAACAATTGGAGCAGGCTCCAAAGTGCCGCACCTGTCGTATATCGGCGATGCCACCATTGGAGTGGAGAGCAATATTGGGGCAGGCACCATCACCGCCAACTATGACGGGGTCGCCAAACATCAGACCATCATCGGTGACCACGTTCGGATTGGTAGCGACAACATCCTGATCGCTCCGGTCGAGGTGGGCGATGGGGCATACACCGCCGCTGGTTCGGCCATAACAGAAAATGTGCCACCAGGGGCAATGGGCGTGGGAAGAGGGCAACAACGGAATATTCTCGGCTGGGTAGGGCGCAAGCGAGCAGGTAGCGATTCTGCGAAAGCCGCAGATCAAGCGAGTAAGAATAAATAGGAGTGAAGTGAGCGAAATCCGACTCTCCTCTGAGAAACGTCTTCGACTTTTTACTGGTCGCGCCTTTCCTGAGTTAGCTCAAGAGGTCGGTGACGAATTAGGTATTCCTCTCACACCTACCTCTGCTTACGATTTCGCAAACGGTGAAATTTTTGTGCGCTTCGAAGAGAGCGTCCGAGGTTGTGATGCTTTCGTCTTGCAAAGCCATGCAACTCCGGTGAATAAACACATCATGGAGCAATTAATCATGGTGGATGCGCTCAAGCGAGCATCTGCCAAACGAATAACCGTCATTGCACCTTTCTACGGATATGCCCGGCAAGATAAGAAGCATCGTGGTCGCGAGCCAATCTCTGCCCGTTTGATGGCTGATCTCTTTAAGACTGCTGGAGCAGATCGATTGATGGTTGTTGATTTACACACCTCGCAAATTCAAGGATTCTTCGATGGTCCAGTCGATCATCTCTTTGCGTTACCACTGCTTGCCAACTATGTCGGAAGCAAAGTCGATCGCTCACGATTAACGATTGTCTCGCCAGACTCAGGTCGGGTACGCGTCGCAGAGCGCTGGTCGGATTTACTTGGTGGATGCTCAATCGCCTTCATCCATAAGACTCGAGATCCTCGTATTCCCAATGAGTCGAAGACCGGACGCGTTGTCGGTGATGTTTCGGGGCAGACTTGTGTAGTCATCGATGACATGATCGACACCGCAGGAACCATCACTAAAGCTGTTGATGCCCTCTTTGATGAGGGTGCACGCGAAGTGATTGTTGCTTCTACTCATGCTGTGCTCTCTGGTCCAGCAATTGATCGATTGAAGAATTCGCGAGTGAGTGAGGTTGTCGTCACCAACACTCTGCCAATACCTGAGGAATCTCGTTTTGATCGCCTGACTGTCCTGTCGATTGCACCGCTTCTTGCACGGGCAATCCGGGAGGTCTTTGAGGATGGTTCGGTCACCAGCCTCTTTGATGGCCACTCCTAACCAGTAGTTAGCGAGATTTTTCAAAGTAAGCCTTCCTGGGCTACTCTTCAACCCTTCCGGCGAGGGGATGAAAGTCCCGTCATCGACGGCTTGCTCTAGGGCCCGCCTCGTGTCTTGCTGGAAACTAACCGAGAACAGTGGGGGATCAGATGGCCGAAATCAAGATTGCAGCGAAGGTTCGCTCTGAATTTGGAAAGGGCGCCGCACGTCGTGCCAGACGTGATGGTCTAGTGCCTGCAGTTATCTACGGTCATGGCGAGAAGCCAATCCATATCGCTCTTCCTGCGCGCGAAGTTGGCGTTGCGCTGAAGACCTCAAACGTACTTCTCGATATCGATTTAGGTTCACAGGTCGAACTCACCCTTCCAAAATCCGTTGTTCGTGATCCGATTAAGGGCACTCTCGAACATATCGATTTGATTCTGGTCCGTCGTGGTGAGCGCGTGGTGGTCTCGGTTCCAGTCCATGCATTTGGAAAGTACGACCAGGATGGAATCTTGGAGCACGTACATAACTCAATCGAGGTTGAAGTTGAAGCGACCTCTATTCCAGCCCATCTCGAACTCGATATGGAAGGACTCGTCGCAGGAGATTCTCTCTATGCTGCTGATGTCAAACTTCCTGATGGCGTCACCTTGGTGAGCGATTCAAAGATGATTGTTGTTCACTTGAGCGTTCGCTCTGCTGTTGAAGAGGTTGTTGCAACTCCTGCTGCTGAAGGCGCTGCCCCTGCTGAAGGCGCTGCTGCCGAGGGTGCATCAGGCGACGCCGCAGCAAAGAGTTAATCAATCGCTAGATTCACTGCGAGCTAGCCATGAATGCCAATATGTCGAATTCATGGTTAGTCATCGGGCTTGGTAATCCGGGGGATAAATATGCCTCGACTCGCCACAACATCGGCTTCCTTGTTGCAGATGAATTAGCAAAACGCCTTGACGGGAAGTTCGGATCACATAAGTATCGAGCACAGGTAGCCGAAGTCCGGCTTGGTGTAGGTAGCCAGGCGCCTCGTTTAATTATCGTCAAGCCGCAGACTTATATGAATGATTCCGGAAATGCTGTTGCGCCACTTGCACAGTACTTCAACTGCTCTCCTGAGAACATCATCGCTATTCATGACGAATTAGATATCCCGTTCGAGGCTATCCGAGTAAAAATCGGTGGTGGCGATAATGGGCATAACGGCCTCAAATCTTTAACGCAATCACTAGGTACTCCGGATTACTTCCGGATTCGCATGGGCATTGGTCGCCCGGTGACTCAGCAAGATACCGCTGACTATGTCTTGGATAAGTTTGGAAAGAATGAGCGGAATGTGATCCCCGATTTGGTGGTGCGTGGTTGTGAGGCTATCGAGTCACTCATTACTAAAGGACTTGAACTCACCCAACAAAATTTTAATAAGTAGAAATTACCCCGTGTTACCCTGTATTTCGGAGCCCAGCGGCGATCCCGTTGATAGTAAGCAGAAGCGCTCGATTTAAAACACCATCGACCTCTTCACCATTACGCACCCGCTGTAAGAGCGAAACTTGGAGCAGCTGCATGGGACGGAGATAGACATCACGAATCGCAAGAGTCTGGGCAAGTATTGGTTGATCTCCAAGAAGTGCGCTCTTTTTGGTGAGCAGGAGAATTTCATCGACTGTGAGTTGATATTCACGGGTGATTTCCTG
>JBEAMN010000101.1:0-7908 GCA_041165945.1 Actinomycetota bacterium | reverse complement strand
CTCGGTGCGATTCCAGTCTGAGATCAAGTGGTCGACAAAGACTGCTTCGCTCTCAGAGACCATTACAGCGGGTTTTTCCTGGCCATTTGCACCTAGGCGGGCGAATTTCATTGCGACTCCTTTAGTTCGTGTAGTCCTTCTAGTTCGTCTAGTTCACATTGTGAGATGGCTTGTGAACCTTGCCACCAGAAAATCTTATGGCTTTAGCCAATCCTCCGATAGGTTTAGAGGCGAGTTTTCCACCACAATGCAAAAGGCCCCATAACCGCCAGCAGGAGGAGAGAGCAATGCCCGCACACCATCGGACCGAGCCCACCGGATTACGTAGTCGTGAATGGTTTGGTGCTGAAGGGAAGAATGGTTTCATCCACCGCTCATGGATGCGTAACCAAGGCTTTGCTCCCGATGTGATGGATGGCCGTCCAGTCATTGGAATTGGTACTACCTGGTCAGAGTTCACTCCCTGCAACGCACATCTTCGTCGCGTCGCCGAGTCGGTAAAGCGTGGCGTATGGGAGATGGGTGGCTTCCCACTGGAGTTCGCTGCTATGTCGCTCGGTGAAGTAACGATGCGTCCGACGACCATGCTCTACCGGAATCTGCTCGCCTTGGAAACTGAGGAATTGATTCGAGCTAACCCTATGGATGGCGTTGTACTTCTCTCTGGTTGCGACAAAACCACGCCGGGAATGCTCATGGGAGCTGCGAGCGTTGATATTCCCACCATCATGATGACCGGTGGACCAATGCTCAATGGAAAATTCCGCGGGAAAGATATCGGCTCAGGTACCGATGTGTGGAAGTTTGCTGAAGAGGTTCGCGCTGGCACGATGAGCGAAGAAGAATTCACTGAGGCAGAGACATGTATGTCTCGTAGCGCCGGACATTGCATGACTATGGGCACTGCATCGACAATGGCATCAGTTACTGAAGCCCTTGGGTTGCAACTTCCGGGGAGCGCTGCAATCCCAGCGGTGGATTCTCGTCGTTATGCAACTGCGCAACTTGTCGGTCGCCGAGTCGTAAAGATGGTCGAAGAGGGTCTAACTCTCTCAAAGGTTCTCAATAAGAAGGCGTTTGAGAATGCCATCAAGATCGTGGGCGCAATTGGTGGTTCAACAAACGCAGTTGTCCACCTCCTCGCAATCTCTCGACGGATTGGAGTTGATTTAGAACTCAAAGAGTTTGACACCTTGACCAAAGATCTACCCGTCTTGGCTAACTTGATGCCTTCGGGTAAGTATTTAATGGAAGATTTCTATTATGCGGGTGGAATTCCAGCGGTAATGCAGGAGTTGGGTGATCTCATCCATCGTGATCACATCACTGTAACTGGCAAGAGCGTTGCTCAAAATATTGAAGGAGTGAAGAACTGGAATCGTGAAGTCATTACTTCGGTAGCAGAGCCCTTCCAGAAGCCAGGAGGCGCGACAGCGGTCCTCTTTGGCTCGCTTGCCCCGAATGGTGCGGTGATCAAAGTCTCAGCAGCATCACCCCATCTGCTCAAGCATCGCGGAAAAGCGCTGGTCTATTCAGCAATTGAAGATTATGTGGAAGATGCCGATCGTGATGATTTCATCGTCGACGAAAATGACATTCTTGTTATCCAGAATGCGGGCCCTAAGGGTTACCCAGGTTTCCCTGAAGTTGCTAATGCATCGATGCCAAAATCGCTCTTGGCCAAAGGTATTACCGACATGATTCGTATCTCTGATGCTCGGATGAGCGGTACTGCATACGGCACGGTGGTGTTACACGTTTCACCGGAGGCAGCAGTAGGTGGACCACTAGCGTTAGTAGAGACGGGCGATGAGATCGAGATGGATGTGGCAAATAGACGTCTTGATTTACTCGTTGCCCCTGAAGTACTCGAAGAGCGAAAGAAGAAGTGGGTTGCACCAACCTCGCCTGAACCACGCGGGTGGGTCAAGCTCTACTTCGATCATGTGAACCAGGCGCACCATGGTGCGGACCTTGACTTCCTTGTGGGAAGTTCTGGTAACTGGGTTGGTCGACATTCACATTAATTTATGAATACGCAAGGTAACCAGCCGATCTCCTCGCGAAACCTTGCGTTGGAATTGGTCCGCGTTACCGAGACTGCTGCCATCGCTGCCTCACGCTGGATTGGCATGGGCGAGAAGAACCTTGCCGACAAAGCGGCGGTCGATGCAATGCGTCGAATGATCTCCTCTGTCTCCATGAATGGCGTCGTTGTCATCGGGGAAGGGGAGAAAGATGAGGCACCGATGCTCTTCAATGGCGAGAGAGTAGGTGATGGCACGGGCCAATCATGCGATGTAGCAGTCGACCCCATCGACGGGACTACCCTCACTGCCAAAGGGATGAGCAATGCAATTAGCGTTATCGCGGTGGCGCCTCGGAACTCCATGTTCGATCCTTCTGCAGTTTTCTATATGAATAAATTGGTCGTCGGACCTGAGGCTGCCGGTGTCATTGATATCGATCAAAGCACTGGCGAGAACTTGCGAGCGATCGCCGCCGCCAAGAAAGTGCCCGTCAGTTCATTGACTGTGGTCACTCTCGATCGCCCTCGCCATGATCAACTAGTGGCAGAGATTCGAGAGGCTGGCGCACGGATCAAATTCATTACAGATGGAGATGTCGCTGGTGCAGTCATGGCAGCTCGTCCTGATACGGGAATCGATGTGTTGATGGGAATTGGTGGAACTCCCGAGGGCATTATTGCGGCATGCGCGATGAAATGTATGGGTGGAGAGATCCAGGGCCGGCTCCATCCGCGCTCTGATCAGGAGCGGGAGAGTGCGGCGAAAGCAGGACTAGATCTCACCCGAGTCTTTACCACAAACGATTTAGTATCCGGCGATGATCACTTTTTTGCAGCAACTGGAATCACCGATGGCGAATTGCTCAAAGGGGTGCGATACACCAATGCAGGCATGAGAAGCCAATCCATAGTGATGCGCAGCAAGTCTCGCACTATTCGAATTATCGACACCGAACATCCACTCGAACGAATCAATTAAGGGGCTGGGAATAATGGCAAAACCAAACATTGAGCACTTTTTCTCAAAAGAGGCGCCAAACCCCGGGGGAGCCTACTCTCATGGCGTAATTGCAAATGGATTTCTCTATACCTGCGGAATGGGACCGGCTGACCCTGTGACTAACAAAGTTGAAGTCGAGGGAATCGAAGAGCAAACTCGACAAGTCTTGAAAAATTTGCAAGCAATCTTGGCTGAAAAGGGCGCAACTCTAGATCAAGTTGTGAAAGTCACTACCCATCTTCAACACGTGAATAGAGATTTTGCTGCATATAACAAGGTCTATCAAGAGTTCTTCACAGCACCATTTCCGGTTCGAACAACCGTTGGCTCAGATCTTGCAAATATTCTCGTTGAAATTGATTTTGTCGTCGCACTGTAAATTCCCCAAGAACTAAGGAGCAACTATGAGTGATATCGCAGGCAAGAAAGTTGTCATCACTGGCGCTGGTAGAGGTATTGGACGTGAAATGGCCCTTCGCGCATGTGCAGATGGTGCGATAGTTGCTCTAATAGAAATTGATCCCAACACTCTTGCTAAAACTTTAAGTGATATTCATGAAAGTGGCGGAAAAGCATATGGATATCAACTTGATTTAGGTGATGAACATGCAGTCAAGGCCACTTTTAAGAAAATCGCCCAAGATGTTGGCGAAATCGATGCATTGGTGAATAACGCGATGGTCCATGAGGCAGAAGCACTCCACGAAACTTCACTTGAATCCTGGAATAATTCTCTGAAAATCACGCTTACCGGAGCATTCTTATGTGTTAAAGAGGTGCTACCAATGTTTATGGCGCGAAAGCGCGGAAATATCATCAATATTGGGACTGTCAATGCAAAGGGCATGTTTGGCAGTGATGCATATTCAGTGGCTAAAGCGGGAGTCCATCAGATGACCCGCTCAATAGCGGTTCGATATGGCGAGTATGGAGTTCGGTGCAACACGGTGGTACCAGGCACAATTGCAACGGAAGCATGGATTGAGCGGGCGAAAATGAATCCTCAAGTCTTCGAGGATCTCAAGCCGTGGTATCCGCTCGGTCGAGTAGGAACACCGAAAGATATTACCGAGATGGTGCTCTTCCTTATTTCCGATCGGGCAGAGTGGATTTCAGGAGCCGAACTTGTCGTTGACGGTGGTTTGCTCGCTGGATATACGCCGATGTTCAACACGATTGAGGGACGTAAGCCTTGAGTACCTTTGTAATCCGTGGCGGTAGTGTCGTCGATGGCAGTGAACGCCCAGCATTTAAGGCGGATATCCAGGTTATCGACGGAGTTATTTCCGCTGTAGGAAACGTTCTCAAGGGAGACGAGCGGGGCAAGGTAATAGATGGTTCAGAACTCACTATTACTCCAGGCTTTATTGATATGCACGCTCACTCAGATCTGGCCGTTATTTCAGATCCGGCTCACCTAGCAAAGGTCACGCAAGGAGTCACGCTCGAGGTTGTTGGACAGGATGGATTGAGTTATGCCCCGACCTCGGAAGAGACTCAGCATGAGATTAGGGAGCAGCTCTTCGGATGGAATGGTGATCCATCAAATATCGATTGGACCTTTAAGTCCATCGCGGAGTACCTCAATTACGTTGATAGCGGGGCATCGGTAAATGTCGCATTTTTGATTCCTCATGGAAATGTACGGATGCTCGTCAAAGGTAGCGAACCTGGGATTGCGACGGCAGAGGAATTACTCAAGATGCAGGTGCTCGTTGAGCAAGGGATGCGTGAAGGAGCAGTAGGGCTCTCGGCTGGACTTACGTATACGCCAGCAATGTATGCCGATGACAATGAATTGATTACGCTTAACTCTGTTGTTGCCAAGTATTCCGGCTACTACGCTCCACATCACCGAAATTATGGGCGTGATTTTCTCAAAGCAGTGAGCGATTGTATCGAGATTTCTTATGCTTCACGTGCTGCACTACACCTGACTCATTGCCATATGAGTTCACCTCAGTATCACGACAAGACGGAGTTGCTCTTTGACATGCTTTCGGAAGGAGAGCGTCGTGGCGTGGATATCACTCTTGATACCTATCCATATCTTGCAGGAATGACATACCTTCATGCGCTATTACCTTCATGGGTGCAGGCTGGTGGAATTGAAACCATGCGAATGCGCCTTCGTGAACCTGATGTGCGCAAACGGGTGATCCATGAACTTATGGTGACTGGTTCTGATGGTGCACATGGCAACACCCTGAATTTCGAGACGATTGTCATCGCTGGCGTCGATAAGGCAACAGAGTTCGTTGGTATGCGCTTTGATGAAGCAGCAAAACGAGCGGGTAAGGAGCCGGTGGAGTTTTACCTCGACTTCCTCGATTCTGAGAATTACAAAGTATCTGCTGTTCTTCATGGTGGATATGAACCTAATGTGCGAGCCATTATGAAGCACCCGAAACATATGGTGGGTAGCGATGGAATCCTCGTTGGCAACAGACCTCATCCACGCGGATACGGCACATTTGCTCGTTATTTAGGTGTCTACGGTCGAGATGCGCAGGTACTCTCATTTGAAGGTGCGGTAGCGCGGATGACTGGACGACCTGCACAGAGATTGCGCTTAGTTGATCGCGGAATAGTGAAAGTCGGTTATCGTGCCGACTTGGTATTACTTCATCGAGAGAGCGTGATTGATCGATCCACCTATGAAGAACCGCGACTTCCGGCAAAAGGTTTTGTCCACGTTTGGATAGACGGAATATCGACGTTGTGGGATGGTGCTCGAACAGATAACCTTCCAGGACGAGCAGTTCGACTGATCGAAAAGAAAGGTATCTAACGAGATGGAAGTTGGCCGCGTAGATGGAAATCGCCCATGGGCTCCAATTGTTGGATACTCACGAGCAGTACGGATGGGAAATCTCATAGAAGTTAGTGGCACTAGCGCAACTACCCGCGATGGCCAGGTCATGTTTCCCCATGATGCCTATGGACAGATGAAATACATTCTCACTGAAATCGAAAAAGCTATTAAAGAATTAGGTGCGACTTTCGAAAATACGATTCGGACTCGAGTATTTCTTACCAACATCGAAGATTGGCCAGGAGTAGCAAAGGCGCATGGTGAGTTCTTTGCCAACATACTTCCTGCTTGCTCCTTTGTTGAAGCTAGTCGCTTAATGCTCCCTGAATTGTGTGTTGAAGTTGAAGCAACCCTCTGGGTCGAATAACGAGTAACGATGGCTGAACATTCAACAGTAATCATCACTGGTGGCGGAAGCGGGATTGGTTTAGCAACAGCAGAGCGCTTGCTTGCTGATTGGCCAGCAGTCAAAGTTGTTTCGGCCGACCTCAAAGCGGGTGGCATTGGTGAGTTAGCTGAACGATATCCAGGCCGCGCCCTCTTCCTAGAGTCGGTCATCACCACTGCTGCTGGGGCGGCAGAGGTGGTCGAAAAGACCCTCGCTTGGGCTGGAGAAATCTCAGGCTTGGTCTGTTGCGCTGGAAATAGCACCAATCACGCCAGCCTAGATATGACGCCAGAGCAGTGGCGTGAGGTTCTTGATGTCCATCTTGATGGCCACTTCTACATGAATCAAGCGGTTGCTCGTTACCTCATCGGTGAAGGTAAGCCAGGCGCCTTTGTGAACTTCTCCTCATTGGCGCATAACTTTGGTTGGCCTCGTCGCCTGCCTTACTCAGTAGCGAAGGCTGGGATAGACGCGATTACCCGAACCTTGGCAGTTGAATGGGCAGAATTTGGTATCCGGATCAATGCAATTGCTCCGGGCTATATCAACACCCCTCTTGTCGTGAATGCGACGAAGAATGGGTACTTAGACCCATCTATTCAGAGCATGCATGCAATGAACCGTTTTGGCGAGCCCGATGAGATTGCGCGCGGCGTCAAATTCCTGCTCTCTGATGATGCCAGTTACATCACCGGCGAGATATTGACAATCGATGGCGGTTTTACTCCTAAGCGTATTCCGTGGATCAAGAAGTAATTGCGCTCTTAATCCACTCTAAGTCTCGCGGTCGCATCGCATCGAGAAGATAGAAATCAATGTCGTGTACTGAGCTATCGTGCAGCGCCTGTACTTTGGCTCCTAGTTTTTCTTTCGAATCATTATCAGGATATGTTGGGCGCAAAATCGCGGTAATCTCACTAGAGATTTCTGAGCGGTAATGGCTAGCCAGAGCGCCCACCTCCTCGGCGCTGGTTCGATAAATTAACGGCTCGTAGATATCAACCGCTTTATCTATGAGCGTGTTATCAATCCCAACTTGCCAACTTTTTGCCAGGGGCGCGTTCACTGAAGTGGAAATAAGTGGTGCCTGATCGATAAATTTGGTGCGCACTCCATACGCCGCCGTAACTGCTTTGACCTCACGATAGCGCTGGGCGACTGTCTCTTCCCGAGATGTGAGGTATCCGAGAATCTCCTCTCCAGCAATAGATGCCAGATTCTCTTTTGTCAGATCTACTCCAAGCCACTCATCGCCTTCATCGAGAAATGGTCTGAGTAATTGTGCAACTCGCTCTTTGAGCGCCGCTCCATCGCCCACAAAATTTGCGATGCAAGAAGCGCAGAAACAGAGGGAGAGGAGAAACCCGGTGATCTCGCTCATTTCAAGGAAGAATCTCTCATGGTGCTCCCCATGATGGGCCCCGTGAAAATGGAGTGATTCAATGGCTAGTGCGGTGATACCCCTGCTTGCCACGTCGTCACTCAGCCCTGAGATATATCCAGCAATTTCGGGGCTACTCGGACAGAGTTCAGAGAGAAAGTGGTTTCCAAAACAGTTTGTCACCGTGAGCTTGGGATATTGAAAGCCGATGGCAGAGTTATGCATGAAGACCGCCCATGCATTGACTTCGAAGCCTCGAGCGTTCGCTACATCAATAACATCATCAAGCATCCGA
>JBEAMN010000100.1:0-2659 GCA_041165945.1 Actinomycetota bacterium | reverse complement strand
AAGGTCAAGGTCCAAATAGACGACGATGACGCGGAGGAGTGCGAAGTAGAAGTAGTGAAGCCATTCCTGATGGACCTCTCCTCTACTCACAAGACCATGTTAAACGGCAAGCAGATCGATGATTGTCGCTATTACGAGCTGCGGGAGAAGGATGTCATTCGCTTCGGGGGGAGCTCGCGCGAGTATGTCATTCTGCACGCCTCCTCCAATGACCAGGACATTTAGTTACGGAGCTGTCACCCTTCTTCAGTTGTGCGTCTTGTAAAGTGGTGTACAGTAATTCAATTCTTCTTGCTTCCGCCGCTCTGCAATCGAACCACTTCCGCAGCGACGCTCCTTATTTCTTCTAGCATTGCACACACCGAGGCGGTGGGAAGGGGCTTCTCCGGCAAGGAGAGGGAGGCGGGCAGGCTGCGCAGATAGTTCGGCACCGCCTTGCCCTTTGCGCCTGTCCCCGTCCAGGTCAGGGCAGCCGCCAGACGCGCGCTGTGCAGAGCCGGTCGACCGGTCTGTGGCGGCCACAAGCCCGCGACGACTGGGTGTTGAGAGAGGTCTCCAGTCGCGCCACGACCGTGTGCTGTGGTGAACAGGGGAGACGGCAAGAGATTATCGAAGAGGAGAAGAGAGGAGTGCTGTCGAGTAGGGTAAGGTCACCATGATGAGTCGCTGCGGCAGACAGCTTCGCCTATTTAGAACGAGTTCAGGAAAGGTTAAGCAAAGAGTGTGTGGACGAACGAACCTGTTTCTTCGCCTTGCGTATGAGGCCGTCGATCACCTTCAACTCCTCTCGCAATCGTGCTTCTTCCAACTCCTCTTCCTTCGTCCTTGGGATTTAACAGCAACCTTCAAGTGAGAAACGGAGAAAGATTCAATGTACGAGAGACACACGCGCCTTTTGAAGAGCCACTCGCTCCGCAGCCGCCTTGCTCGCTCCTTCTGAATGAAAACATCTCCATAATGCTTGCTCTCCTCCATCGACTCGTCTTCTCCTTCCTTTGATTGGGATGAGCTCATCAGTGCCTTGATATGGTAGTACCTTGACTTGAGTTCTTCCAAACTACGCAGCCGTAACGAACTTCAGAGGAAAGAATCGGTCACGAAGTATCTTGCGAATGTAAATGATTGTTACCTATTCAATGGAATGGATGAAGAGCTCCTGATCCGATCGATGATGATAGGCCATCTCGACTCATACTTCTCGCAAGCGATGATCAATTCTCTGGTATCTTCCTTCGTCCAGTCATCGTCCGCGAACTCATGTCCTAGCAGCGACTCAAGCTTTATGTTGTAGCTTTCGTAAGGATATTCGGATGTAGGCTTCTTTGTGACAACGTCTCCTCGAGTCCAGTGATAAAAGCAGGTAGGTGCTGTTGATTTGCCGAAATCAGCTGGCATACAGAGTGTGATGATTAAGATTATGCAAGTAAGTATAGAAGTAAAATTATTACATACATCTGGCTAAATTGGTAATAGGAGTCCATAACCATCCTTCTTTAATGGATTCTGCTGGTTGATTGTTAGTCGCCAATCGCTTCTTTTTGAACAGATTTACCGGTGGCATTTCCGCCTCAATACTGACTCCATTCTCATGGACCGAAACACTTTGACCATTGCTTAAATTTACAACAGCATCTTTTCCAATCAAGTCAAGAACTTCCCGGCTCACTTTTGGTTTCACCTTTTTCTGCTTTGTACCTATTGATGCTGAAGACTTGGACTTTTGAAATGATTGGAGGAGATTATTAGCATCTTTAGATTGTAGTAATCCTGCAGAAATTTGGTTTGGTGTGTCAATACCGAGCATATCCGCCAAATCCGACATCGTTAATGGTTTTTTTAAGATGAGGGAGGTAAATCTAACCTACTGACCGTACCGGAAAAAATGTGGCTGGTGTTTATGACTATTTTTGGTCTAGGGAAATTACCACTCCTTTTTTCGAAGCCATCATTGTTTGGATTTCGAACAGATAACGTTGCATTCGTTACGTCCACGACGGAGTTTTCCACAGGTTGAGTCACAAGCGTTGTAAATCGAAATGTCTAATTTCTAACCCTTTGCGGTTAAGGTGGTTCAGTTTCGTTAAGAGATTCATTTGACTGGATTCGTACTTTTGGTTAGTTGCTGCCTATTATTACTCTTCATCGTTTTTAAGCACTTGAACAGGTGATGATGGGGAAATTGGATCGTCGACAATCGTTGGATTTCATGGAGACTTGAGTGATTGCGAAATTCTCTTAGACGAAGTTGAGGCTTTAAATAATATACACAAAGCTAATTATGGTGGGATATGTATGTCCACCAAAGCCATCGCGAATTTATGCCGAACCCTGATTGCACGAGAGCTACGGAACCGAAAAGAGTTGCTTGCGGTAGAATTGCTAGTAGCAGGTAGTGATACAACTGCGCACAAACCTATTCTCTATTGGCTCGACAATGTGGGCTCGTTGGTCGAAGTGCCTTATGCCGCGCATGGAGTGCACTTCTCGTCCATCTACAGCTTCATGGACCGCTTTGCGATGAAGCTCGATTCTCGATCTGATAAAGAAGATGGCCCCATCGTGCGTAGTGCCGCATTCCAGCTGCTCTGCGCCTGCTGGGCGAATCTGCAGCGTCGATCTGCATCGAAGATTGGCAGTGTGCGCACCAAGTGCATCACCG
>JBEAMN010000099.1:0-7196 GCA_041165945.1 Actinomycetota bacterium | reverse complement strand
ATGAGCGTCTAGACAGAACCATGCGTCTTCTTTCTTTGCTTTCGCAATAAGAGCAGGAACATTTACGCATACACCTCGGGAAACATTGACAAAAACTGCCCCTGGTTTCAACCAATTGAGTTCACGCTCGCTAATCATGTCTCGAGTCTTTGGCGTATCTGGTGCAAGGCAGATGACTACATCGCAGCCCATCACTTTTTCAAGGGTTGCGAAATTGATATCTAGAGCATCTGCTAACTCGCGAGGAGCATATGGATCAAAAGCTAGAACTTCCGCTCTAAATGGAACGAGGAATTCTCGTAGTCGCCACGCAATGTGTCCAAACCCAATCATGCCCACTGTTCGGCCAGTCAATTCTCGGGCAGGAGGCTTTGTTCGATAGTCGTCATGACTCATCGCCTTGCCTGCGATGATGTCGCGGAAGCGTGCGTGCTCTCGTAATCCGACAAGTGCAAGGGCTAGCGCCCACTCAGATACTGGCCAGGAAGATGAATGAGTGGTGTCAACCACCATTACCCCAGCATCCTTTGCAGCTTGAACATCAATTCGCCCTGCGAATCGATCACCTTCAAGTTCACCCACAACTTTTAGTCTCTTTCCAGAATTAAAAACTGCTTTTGTGATTCGGGGGCCACCGTGACAGACAATCAACACATCAAGATTTGCAGCAAATTTTGCAAAGCGCTTCTCAACTTCAGGGTCAACGGGAATGTTCACCCAATCACTTGGCACGTCATACTCTTCGATTACTACATCCGCAATCTTGCCAAGACGATCTAAATCGCGCTTCTCTAGGTACAACTCACGTGTTGCAGCAGAACAAGCGATTCCTACCTTGGGTTTACTCATCGCAAAGCCACCGACCCATCTTCTCTTAAATCAGGTTTAACGCCATGTACGGTTACTGGAGGATTCGTCGCAAAAAATTCATCGTTAATCTCCATACCAAGACCTGGCTCATCAAATGGATATAGCCAGCCATCTTTAAGCGTAGGAATGCGTTTAACCATCTGACGCACAGGATCAACGTTTTGATCCATGTGTTCCTGCGCTTCCCAGTTAGGCGCGGTAATTCCCATGTGTATGTGTGCCATGGTGGCTATCGCTCCTGAAGGCACTGCGTGCGGCAATACTCCCTGATGATGTGCCTCAGCCATCGCACAAATCTTTCGGACGTGCGTGAAACCACCAGCCAGACCGATGTCAGGACGTACGAAAGAGAGCCCGGCATGTTCTATGTACTCACGAAACTCATATATAGAGGTATTTCGTTCACCAGCTGCCATTGGCGTATCGACTTTCTCTGACACCTCGCCAAAAGATAGGACGCTATCTGGCGGAATGGGATCTTCAACAAACAGAGGTCGATAAGGCATCAACTCTTTGATCAATGCTATTGAATTTCCTGGCTGCATATTGCGGTGAAGTTCGATGCCGATATCTAAGCTATTTCCAACTACATCACGCAGGGCCGCCATTCGCTCTACCAAGTCTGCGATTTTCTCAGCATGACGCATTCCATGATGCTCATGTTGATGCAAAATTACTTTGATTGCAGTGAAGCCTTCTTTTTGCGCAGCTAGTGATTCTTTAAGTAAATCCTCCTTAGTGGCGCCAAAGACGACTTTCATGCCCCGGACAGCTTTTCGACTGCGTCCACCTAAAAGGTTCCATACAGGAGTTTCGAATATGCGACCGCGAATGTCCCAGCAGGCTTGATCGATTGCACTGATGGCTCCACCAAGAGTCAATCCTCGCCAACCAAGTGCGCGATACATCTTCAACCAATTCTGCTCTACATCATGTGCGTCTGCACCGATAAGAAATGGTTCAAAACTTTTTATAATCTCGGCGACATTTTTTGGGAATGCAAAAGCAGTTGACTCACCTACACCTTGAACGCCATCTTCGGTCGTTAACCTAACAAAACAGGACATTCCTGCGACAAAAGTCTCAACTTTTGCAATGCGCGCTGCTGATTTCATTAGGCACCTTCCTGAGCTGGGTAGATGTAATCCGGCTTGATTCGTACCTTGGGAGGTGAAATCAATTCGACTATCGCACTAATGCCATCTGGAGGCTGAAAGTATGCAAACGCGCCATCTCCTTCAGCGCCAAATCCACCTGCGCTCTGTAGTGGAGTAAAACCGCGCGCAAGAAAATCAGCAACGGCGGCTGGATGGTCTTGCACGATGCAGCCGACATGATTCATACCTTCGCCGATTGTCTCGAGTTGATCTTTGAAGATAGAGGGACCATCAAGAGGCTGAACTAATTCAAATTGCATATTGCCAGCGAACGCCATCGCGTGACGTAGGCTGAATTCAGTTTTTGTACCTTTATATATGCAGTCACGTAACCCTGGAGCTTTCAAGGTATAGACAGTCCATGGCCCTATTCCTAAATTATCGGCCCAGTGTTTCACTGCAGTATCCAAATCTTTCACGACATATGCCACTTGATGGAATTTCAACTCTTCGCTCATTTTTTCACCTATTCATCCTTTGAGATTGTCAATAGCAGCATCAATCTCATCTTGATATGCATGAAGTCTGCCATCCAGTACCTCGTTCACAGAAACCTCGCGTTTGGCTACGCCTGATTCGAGGATGGCATAGACCACGGCGAGCGCACGAAGTCCGCCCATGCCATCGACCTCTGGAGCTCTTTTTTGCGCAACGGCATCGATGAAATCAGCAATCTCCACCGCGAGATAGCCAGCATCTACATCAGCCCAAGCTGCGCCTTTGCCACCTGTGCCATCAGGGCCGAGTACCGCCTTGGTGACCTCGTTTATGTTGATAACTACACCACGCTTATTTAACTCAGCAATCAATTCGCTACCAATCAATTCACGATCAGCGAGATGAACGACTACATCTCCATCAGATCGATCTGGAGGAACAGTCATCGAACCAAGTGTTCCGTGCAAACTTCGTTGCTGATAACGTTTACCAAGTCCTGATGGTAGATAGGTATATTGCACGTCAACGCCATCTTTGGTTTGCATGCTTGCAAAAAGCGCATCTTCGCCAGTAGGTGTGATGGTCTCTGAACCATCGGCAGTGGTTCGAGTCGGCTCTGCGATGATTCCTCGTCCCCATACTCGCTCTACTGGACCAACGTAATACTCAATAATGTCGGCATAATGAATACTCATATCAAGTCCGATTGCACCGGTATCTTTCATGTGGCGCCACTTACTGATGATGATTTTGTCATCACCACCCGCCCAGAATTCGAGCATCAGATGTAACTTGCCGAGCATCCCAGAATCAATCACTGCTTTTGCGACACGGTTAGCACCACCACGACGATAGTTTTCTGCTGTACCAAGAACCATTCCTGTTCGTTCAGCAGCTTCCACCATCATCCGACCAGTCTTCATCGTCAATGCCAATGGCTTCTCGCAGAGCACATGACGTCCAGCTTCCATGGCCTTGATAGCTATTGTGTGATGAGTGCGCGGATCAGTAACAATATCGAGAGCCTCAACCCGCTCGTCTTTTAATAACTCATCGATAGAGGTGTAAATATTGGGCCTGACTCCCATCAATGCGAATGTTTCATCTGCCAATTTGTTGGCGGTTTCTGCGTTGATATCGAGTAAGGCCACTATTTCGCCTTCGAGTTTTCCAGCCTTATGCAGCGCATTAAAACCCAACATGTGTCGGCGACCCATGAAACCGCAACCAACTATTGCTACACCAAGTTTGTGAGTCATTATGAATCGTTACCAGTACCTGCGATTGCATTAATGAACCATCGTTGTGCCCAAAGGAAGAAGAGCACCACCGGCAAGGCACTTAACAAAGCTGCGGCATAGGTGACGTTCGGGCCCACCTTGCCATAGAAGCCCGTACCACCAGCGATAAGTGGCGCTAGTTGAACCGTCGCGACTCGAAGCTCTTCTCTACTTCCGACCATTAGTGGCCAGATGTACATATTCCATGCGGTCAAGAAGGTAATTGCAGAGTATGAGGCAATCGGTGGTCGAGCTAGCGGAAGCACAATTCGAAATAGCACGCGCGGCCAACTTGCACCATCCATACGTGCTGCATCAATCAATCCATCAGGGAAATTGACCATGAATTGACGGAATAAAAGAGTTCCGAATGCAGTAGATCCCACAATTGGCAGAATCATTCCGCCCCAAGTGTTCAACAGACCTAATTTATAGGTAACTAGGTACAGCGGAATGATGGAGATATTGGTGGGAAGAAAGACTGGAATCGCAAAAAGTGCCACGATTAATGCAGCGTATTTAAACGGCATCTTTGCAAGTGCAAATCCTGCGGTAAAAGAGAGAATCAATTGCAGAATCAAAATACCAAATGTGAAAAAGAGAGTGTTAAGGAAAATTCGCGGGGTCATCACTGAAAGTGCATCTACATAATTACCCCAATTTAATGAAGATGGGATTAGTCGAGGTGGATAAACCTGAACTTCTTCCAAACTCATTAGCGAACCGGAGATCAGATAAAGCAAGGGGAAAATGAATAGTAAAGAGAGCAGCGTGATAACGCTGTAGCGAAGGAAATTCGCTGACCTTTTCTGAGTAAAGAGCACCGAGCTAGCCATGTTTATCTCCCCCTAACTCTTCGATATTTACGGATCTGAATTATCGGTAGTGCTACAGCAAGTAAGGCGAAGAACTGAACCATAACGAGTGCTGCCGAATAACCCACTTCGAATTGCTCGAAAGCCATTTTGTAAGCGTAATAAGCAAGAGATGTCGTTGAATCAAGCGGCCCACCTTGAACCATCAAAAGTGAAATTTCAAAAGGTGATGAGAGAAAAGCAAGAATCTCAATTGCTAGAACCAAGATCGTAGTTGCTGAGACGCATGGGAAAATTATTTGCCAGACACGTTGCCAAGCATTGGCACCATCAAGTGCAGCAGCTTCCAGAATCTCTGGTGAGATCCTCTGCAAGCCGGCAAGATAAAGAATGATGACCAGTGGCAGCGATAGCCAGATGACGATGATGGTGACTGATGGAAGTGCCCAAGAAACGCTGGCCAACCACTCTGGCCCGGTGATTCCGAAAATCTTCAGGATGCGATTAATCCATCCGGCTTCTGGATTGAAGATACTCGACCAAGCGATTCCCGCTACCGCACTTGAAATAGTGAGTGGCAAGAAGAACATGGCGCGGAAAACACCAATGCCTTTTACTTTCCAATTCAGAAGCACTGCAATCAAAAATCCACCGAATACTGTTGGCAGCACACCCAAGGCGAGGAATTTCAAAGTGCGTCCAAAAGCCGGTAATAACAACTCATCCTCAGCCAATCGGCGATAGTTCTCTAAGCCGACCCAATTAATGGGGCCCAGAATGTTCCACTCACAAAAGCTAAGTAGCACTCCTGCTACAGATGGCACCAAAATAAAAAGTGTGTACATAAATAAGTTTGGGGAAAGAAAGATAGACAGCCAGAATTGATCATTCCGCTTCAACTTTTTACGTTGGCCAACTTGAGATTTTTTTTCTCGTTCTGCTGTAGCCACGCTCTGCATTCTATACACCCGTTTCACTACACAATAGTCGGAATAACTCTAGAAATAATGATTTGGTGACGCCCAAGAATCTGAACGTCACCAAATCTCATTACTAATTGCTGTTACTGATCGAGTTCCTTCTTGATAGCCGCGGTTACTTTTCCTTCGGCTTTCTTAAAGGCTTTTTCGACGGAGACCTTCTTCAGCAGAACTTCCGCAAGCGCATCCGCAATCACAGTGTCAAGAACTGTTCCTGCTTGACCTGGAAGCTTCGGAGCGATGAAGGAGTTCTTGATTGCCCGACCGAATGCATCGATATTTGCCGGTGGAGCTGCGAGTTTACGCCAGTCTCCATTAGCGATACCTGCATCAGTTGGAGGTACGAGTGATCCACTCGCCTGAAGGGTGTTAATTCCACCGTTCTTAGTCGTATAGAACCAATCAATGAACTTCCATGCAGCTGCCTTGTTCTTTGAAGTTGCTGCCATGCCAAGTCCGTAGCTTCCGCCACCGATGATGTACTTGGAGACTTTGCCCTTGATAGTTGGCATATCTACGACATCCCAATCCATCTTCTTCTCAGCTAAGCCTGCCTTGTAGGTTGGAAGAAGCGCACGAACAGAAGTTTCCATCGCTACCTGTCCACCTTGGAAAGTTGGAGGAGTCTTGCCTGAAGAGATGCTGTACTTAGGAATGCAACCGCTCTGCCATGGCTTTACAAGTTGTTTCCATGCCTCGATAGCTTCAGGAGCACCAATCTTTGATGTATTGGTGTTGCGATCGTAAGTGTATGCACCCACTGAACGAAGGAATGGATTGTACTGAGCCTGCCAGATTGACTTGCTTCCACCGCCAGGTCCACCAGATGATCCCCAAACCTGTGGCTTCTGCTTTGCACCCCACTTTGAGATTGCATCGCAAGTCTTGAGGTACTCGTCGTATGTCCAACCATCCTTAGGAAGAGCAACTCCAGCCTTCTTGAAAAGTGTCTTGTTGTAGAAGACAACAATCGCGTCTGCTGCGATTGGAAGACCATGTACTTGCTTCGGGAAGTTAATTGGAACATAGGAACTTAGGAAGGCTTGGTTGAAGTCTTTGCGCTTCAATGCACCAGCGCCAGTTCCAAAATACTTGGTTAGATCTTCGGTGAATCCAACATCTGCCAATTGATCGGCATAAGTGTCAAGGTTGTTAATCAAATCTGGTGCGTTACCGCTGAGGGAAGACGCTGCCAAGCTCTTGACAATATCCGGAATGGCCGCTGGAAGAGTCTCGACCTTGACCTGGATATCTGGATTCTCTTTATTCCATTGCTCGATAACTGGCTTGAAATTGTTATCAATTCCAGCAAGCGCTGCAAAACGTAACTCAGTCACAGCATGGGCACTTTGGATGCCGAATGATGCAAGAGAGATCGTCAAAAGACTTGCTATAAAGCCCACGCGAAGTTTTTTGCGTGAAGTGAAGCCTTTCATCAATTTCCTCTTTTCTTAGGTCTCGTATTCATGAAATGTCATACGTCACGAACCTTGACGGCAGGCTAATCTCCCCGTAATTGCAAGAGCAAGGAAATCCTGTAGGCCGAAATCTTTACCTTTTCGGCTATCTGAAAAGGTAACAAATCGTTACCTGGACCCACTAGTCGAGGCGAAAGACCAACTCTTCGCACGGATGCATATTTAATGGGTCAGTCGG
>JBEAMN010000098.1:0-3496 GCA_041165945.1 Actinomycetota bacterium | reverse complement strand
AAAGTCTAAAGAGATTTCCGAGCCCCTGATTATTTTCAGCGAGGATGGTCATGTGGGTATATGCGCCACCACCCGAGACATCATCCTCGCCACCATCGGCCCACTGAACTCGTTTCTTATCAAAGCGCGATTCGGGCGCAACGTAAGCTTCGATACCGATGATTGGTTTAACTCCAGCTTTAGTTGCTTGCTTGTAGAAATCAAATGCACCAAAGACGTTACCGTGATCTGTCACGGCAATCGCCGGCATTTCTAAGCGCGCTACTTCATTAACTAAGTCACCAATGCGCGCGGCACCATCGAGCATCGAGTACTCGGTATGCACATGTAAGTGTACAAACGAGTCGTTCGTCGATGCCCGTGAAGCTGAAAGATCTTCAGATGACATGGTGGCGCAACCCTAGCGCCTAAGGCAGTACCGCCTCGGATAGCAACGCCAGAGATGCCTGCAGGTCGGGTGGATATGGGGCATGGAGCACGAGTGGCAGTGCGCTGGTTGGATGGTTAAAACGCAACTCAAGGGCATGCAACCATGGACGAGCAGCGCCTAATTTCTTCGCCAAAACTGGATCCGCGCCATAGGTCGTGTCGCCAACAAGAGGATGACCGAGTGCGGAAAAGTGAACACGAATTTGATGGGTGCGACCGGTTTCCAATTCCACTTTTACTAGCGAAACAGAACGGTAGTACTCAATTACTTCGTAATGCGTAATGCTCTCTTTACCAGTAGCAACCACTGCAAAGCGATGATCTTCTTTTGGATGCCGATCTATAGGAGCATCGATTGTTCCGGTTGCAGGATCTATGTGACCTTGAACTAGTGCATGGTATGTCTTTTCAATTTCGTGGTTACGAAACATCTCTTTTAATTTCAGATATGCGCTGTCAGTTTTAGCGACAATCATCAGACCTGAAGTGCCAACATCCAAACGGTGAACAATGCCAGCGCGCTCGGCTGGACCTGATGTGGTGATTGTGTAACCAGCTGCCATTAACGCCCCGACGACTGTAGGGCCCATCCAGCCAGGGCTTGGATGAGCCGCACACCCAACAGGTTTATCAATCACGACGATATCGTCATCGTTGTAAATAACGGTTAGCCCCTCGAGAGGTGTCAGCGGAATTGGTTCCAGACTTACCTGAGCGGGCATCAAAACTTCAATTACCTGACCGGCAGCTACCCGATCTGATTTCTGCATGGGTCGACCGCTTGTCGTAATGTCGCCATCATCCAAAAGTTTAACGATTGCAGATCGTGACAGGCCTAGCACGCGAGTGAGTGCGCTATCAATTCGCTCTCCTGCCACACCTTCAGGAACGCTTAAGGTGCGTGATTCACGTGTCATAAGTAGTTACTGTACTCGTTTAATCGGTGGGACATTCCGCATCGTTTGTAGAAACGCAATAAAGGCGGCCGTCGAAATGGCCATGTCAGCGATATTGAAGACTGGCCAATGTGGAATTTGTATCCAGTCAATGACATGTCCCAAGAAAAACCCTGGTTCGCGAAAAATTCGATCTGAGAGATTTCCAAGAACTCCCCCAAGCAAAAGTCCAGCGCAAATTCGCCAGCCGCGCGACGTGATGAGCGATGCATATTTAACAATGGTGATGACAACTACTACAGCGAGCAGCGCAAAAGCGAGTGAAAATCCGGTCGCGAGACTAAACGCTGCTCCTGGATTCTTGAAAAGAGTGAATTGTAAAAATTTACCTATGATTGGTTGAGGCTCGCTTGAATAATTATTAAGTGCCCAGCTTTTGGTTGCGTAATCAAAGAGCCAAATTGTCCACGCAGTAAGCCAAATTGTTCGAGAAGAAAAAGTGTAAAAGGCCGGGCGCACCTTAGCGCCGCTCTTCTTTCTGTTTGCAGAGCATGCATAGAGTTGCACGCGGGAATACTTGAAGTCGCGCCTTACCAATTGGCGATCCACACTCTTCGCAGATTCCATATGTCTTGGCATCAATTCGTTCGAGCGCCCGTTCGGTTTGCAAGACCATATCTCGAGCATTGATCACAAGCGACATCTCATGCTCGCGTTCAAAAGTCTTGGTTCCAGAGTCTGCCTGATCATCGCCAGCGCCTTCGCCTGATTCAGCAATCAATTCATCCATTTCAGCCTCAACGCTGGAAAGTTCTGCACGAAGTCGTTCAAGATCCGCTGCAATTTCTGCACGAATAGCCTTGAGTTCTGCAGCTGTCCATGGCGCTTCATCACTTGATGCAGTAACCGGTGTTGGAGCAGACTTAATTGGCTTCAGTGGCGCGATTTTCTTTCCGCTTTTTGCTGGACGTGGTGGAGGAGGCATCACCAAACGTCGCTCCTCAACAACTGGAACTGCAGTTGGTGCAACTACTGTGGCAACTGAAACTGTTTGAGATTTTTCATCAACGGTAAGAGTGGTCTTGCCTACTTTGGAAGGGAAAGGACGGCCTGGTGCTTTCTTGACCGGAATTGTCTTCTTAGAAGCAACCGATTTTGCCGGGGCTTTCTTTGCAACCTTCTTCGGTGCAACTTTCTTCGGTGCTACTTTCTTGGTGGGAGCCTTTTTCGCTGGAGCTTTTTTAGCAACCTTCTTCGCAGGAGCCTTTTTAGCAACCTTCTTCGTTGCCACCTTCTTCACAGGCGACTTCTTGGCTGCTTTCTTCGCTACTTTTTTTCCTGGCACGCCGCGCACCCTATGCGCTTTTTGCGCCGTCACCAACTTTGCCACGCATGGTTTAGACTTGAGCCGTTAGACCGAGCAAGAAAAGTGCGTTGATGAGGCCATCACCTTCGGAGCACGTCAGAAGATCCGCCTCAAGCGGGGTAGAACTGGCCACAAGCATCGGAAAAGAAGTGGCGCTTGCTACATCTCGTAGCAGGTGCAAGGCGGGTGGTACCGCGGCAGCTCATACGTGAGTTTCCGTCCCTCCAGGTTAGGAATCTGGGGGATTTTTTTATGCCATCACCATTTCGCGCAATCAGCGCGCAGATAGACCTTCCTGCAATGGAGCGGTCGATACTTACATTTTGGCAAGAGAATCAAATCTTTGAGGCGAGCACAAAGTCGCGTGCGGATGGCACCCCTTGGACATTTTACGAAGGCCCACCAACTGCAAATGGAATGCCCGGCACTCACCATATCGAGGCTCGAGTTTTTAAGGATGTTTTTCCGCGGTACCAAACGATGAAAGGCAAGTACGTAACGCGAAAAGCTGGTTGGGATTGCCATGGTCTACCAGTTGAAATCGCAGTTGAGAAAGAACTTGGATTTTCTGGAAAAGGCGATATCGAAAAATTTGGAATAGCTGCCTTTAACGATAAATGTCGCGAATCTGTAACTCGACATGTTGGCGCTTTTACAGCGATGACAGAACGTATGGGATTTTGGGTTGATTTTGATCAAGCCTATTGGACTATGGCTCCTGAATATGTCGAGAGTGTGTGGTGGAGCCTAAAAGAGATTTGGAAGAAAGGACTCCTTGTACAAGATCATCGAGTTGCGCCATATT
>JBEAMN010000097.1:0-4746 GCA_041165945.1 Actinomycetota bacterium | reverse complement strand
AACGGATCCTTGACCTGGCAACAGATATGAACGACAGTGCGCTCGCCGAAGTGCGAAGCAAGCTCAACGGGTTAACTGTTGGACAGAAGCTTGCAGCGCTACCAGCCCTTTTGGAAAACTTCACTAAGAGTTTTCCTCGTGAAACACAACCAAGTATCGATGCAATTGTTTCAGTAATTCTTGAGATGGCGATTGAGCGAAATGAAGAACGCGTAGTTATCTCAGGTACCTCTAATCTTGCTCGACATGCCCCTGATTTCAACGAGAGCGTGCATCCGGTACTCGAGGCGCTCGAAGAACAAGTGGTGCTCCTTCGATTGCTCGGCGAGGCAGTCGATGAGATGAAGGTGCGCATTGGCCATGAACAAGAGGATAAGAAATTACATTCAACTAGCGTGATTACAACTGGATATGGACCTACGGGCGATGCAGTTGCAACCTTGGGAATCATCGGTCCTACTCGGATGGATTACCCGACTTCCATGAGCGCGGTCGGCGCTGTCGCGCGATATGTCAGTCGCTTCCTCCAAGAGGAAATTTAATGGCTCAAGATCATTACTCTGCTCTGGGGCTTGAAAAAGATGCATCCCCTGATGAGATCAAGCGCGCCTATCGAAAGTTAGCTCGCGAGCTTCATCCTGATGTCAATCCGGATCCGCGCTCACAAGAGCGGTTTAAGGAAGTCACGCATGCATACGAAATCTTGAGCGATCCCGAGAAGCGTCGAAGCTATGACTTAGGTGGCGATGGGGGATTTGGCGGTGGCTTCAATGGCGGTTTTGGTTTCGGCGACATCATGGATGCCTTCTTCGGTGGCGGTGGTTCACGTGGACCGCGCGCTCGAGTGCGACGCGGTCAAGATGCGCTTATTCGTATCGATCTGACTTTAGACGAGGCGGCATTTGGTACCACACGCGAATTAACTGTTGAGACGGCAGTGACCTGTGATGTTTGCACTGGCACGGGATGTGCACCAGGAACATCGCCATCAACCTGCGAACTCTGTCGCGGGCGAGGAGAGGTTCAACAAGTGACTCGCTCCATCCTCGGCCAGATGATGACCTCGCGCCCCTGCGCAAACTGTCAGGGATATGGCACCACAATCACGCAACCCTGCGGCGAGTGCGCTGGTGATGGAAGAGTGCGAGCACGTTCAACTGTGCAGATTGATATTCCCGCAGGTATTGATGATGGCAATCGCATTCAACTCTCAGGTAGAGGCGAAGTTGGTCCTGGTGGCGGACCTAGTGGAGACCTCTACGTAGAGGTACATGTGCAGAGCCATGAGAGTTTGGTCCGCGATGGCGATGATTTACATACCCCGCTAGCGATTTCGATGGTGGATGCAGCCCTTGGCACCAGTGTGGAAATCGAGAGCCTTGATGGTCAACTCGAACTTTCCATTCCACAGGGAACTCAAAGCGGCACCACTATTCCTATCCGTGGCAAGGGCGTGACTAAGTTGCGCGGATCAGGTCGTGGAGATCTCTTCGTCCATGTGGAAGTCGTTATTCCTACAAAACTCTCCGAGAAAGAGGCGGAGATACTTCGTTCATTCGCCGAACTTCGCGGCGAGAAGGAGCGAGTATCAGTGAGCAATACCCAAGGCGGTGAAACCGGGTTCTTCTCGCGATTAAAAGAGGCGCTGGGTCGCTAACTGTGTTCACTTTATTTTTTGTAGCACCCGAAGAGCTCACTCAAGATGAGATTGTTCTGCGCGGTCCCCAGGCACATCATGCAATCTCAGTACTTCGTATTCAAAAGAGTGAGGTACTTCGATTTGCAGATGGAGTAGGAAATTGGGTCGAAGGTCCAGTGACAGAGATCGGCAAAGATTTAATGAAAATTCTCGTGCAAAATCGTGGAAAAGATAAGGCGCCAAGCGCAGAGATTTCTCTGGCACAAGCGGTACTCAAAGGGGAGAACCAAAAAGCAGCCCTTGATCAATTGGTACAAGCGGGAGTGGATTCGATCATTCCCTGGCAAGCGCAACGCTCAGTAGGCGCACTCGATAAAAGTGATAAGTGGCGCGAGGTAATTAATGCAGCAGCGCGACAATCTCGACGATCTCGCCTGCCGGAGCTTGCTTCCATGACTAATCTTGCTGGCGTTCTTGCTGCTAGCTCGCACTTCGATTCAGTTATTGCCTTTCATGAGAGCGGCGAAGTTTCATTGAGTGCGGTACCAGGAATTTCCGTTGCGCAAAGCATTCTGGCAATCATCGGTCCTGAAGGTGGATTAAGCACGGAAGAGATAGACCAACTTACTGCCTCAGGAATACCCTTGGTGAAACTTGGTGACCCAGTCCTTCGGGCCGACCTCGCTGGCGCAATCGCTCTCGGGGCGCTCAAAGTTTTGACTAACCAGTGGTAAGCAGTGGTAACCAGTGACAAGGAGGAGTCATCATGAGTGATGAAGCGTGCATCTTCTGCAAGATAATCGCAGGTGTTATTCCTTCCCCTCATCTTGCAACCAATGACGAAGCGATTGCGATCGCTGATATCTCCCCGGTCGCGCCGACTCATTATTTGATCCTGCCTCGTCAACATGAGGAGAACGCTGTTGCGCTCCATCGAGGTAACCCAGCGGGGCTGGGAGCGCTCTTTGCACTCGTCGATGAATTGACCTCGCGCGAAGGGATTGCCGACTATCGGCTAGTTTTCAATACTGGCGCCGGCGCAGGTCAGAGCGTCTTTCACGCCCACCTCCACCTCATTGCTGGCAGAGCCTTTAGTTGGCCTCCGGGCTAGACTGGTGCCAATGGACAAAGTCACACTCTCGCTCCCTAAGGGGCTCTCGCCAGTGGCGCTTTTTGGTCCTGCAGATATCAACCTTCGCGCACTTGAGCGGGCATTTCCCACCCTCGACATCACGCTACGCGGCCAAGAGCTCCACGTTCGTGGTGAGCGCACCGACCTCACCGCATTCGAGAAACTTATCGAGCAGTTGGTTCTTCTCGTAGAACGCGGGCAAGAGGTGACGGTTGAAGGGCTACAACAGAGCCTGAAGATGCTCCGCGGTAACTCACTTCCTGGTGAAGTGCTTTCGCTCAACATCCTAAGCAATCGTGGGCGAACTATCAGACCAAAGACTCTTAATCAGAAACATTATGTCGATGCGATAGATAAAAACACGATTGTCTTTGGTATCGGACCTGCAGGAAGTGGAAAGACATATCTTGCCGTTGCCAAAGCAGTTCAAGCACTTCTATCTAAACAGGTCAACAGAATCATCCTCACGCGTCCAGCTGTCGAAGCAGGAGAGCGACTTGGTTTCCTCCCCGGAACTTTGCACGAGAAGATCGATCCCTATTTACGCCCGCTCTTTGATGCCCTTCACGACATGATGGACCCAGATTCGATTCCAAAATTGATTGCCAATGGCGGAATTGAGATAGCACCGCTTGCGTACATGCGCGGCCGCACGCTCAATGATTCATTTATTATCCTCGATGAAGCACAGAACACTTCTCCGGAACAGATGAAGATGTTTCTCACCCGTTTAGGTTTTGGCTCCAAGATGGTAATCACTGGAGATATCACTCAAGTTGATCTACCGAGCGGGATCAAATCTGGATTACGAGTTGTCCGCGAGATACTTGGGGATGTCGTGGATCTAGACTTTGTTGAACTTACGAGTGAAGATGTTGTACGACATAAGATTGTCGCTGATATTGTCGAGGCTTACGAAAAGTTCGATGAACAGAGCTCTTCGAATCGCCCTCGTCCGCTGCACAAGGATCGATAAGTGCCCATTACCTTTGAAAATGAGAGTGATTTTCCCTGCTCTGAGAGTCACTTCACCTCGCTAGCGGCTTATGCACTTGAAACTATGAGACTAGATGAACGGGTAGAGCTCTCGATTCTGGCTGTCGATGAAGATGAAATGGAGCGGTTACATATCGAATGGATGGATGAAGAGGGGCCAACCGATGTTCTCTCTTTTCCGATCGATAAATTACGGCCCGGCCAACATTTCATCGAAGGGAAAAGCACTTTAGGCGATGTGGTCCTCTGCCCCGAAGTAGCTAAACGACAGGCCGAAGGCGCCGGACACTCCACTGAAAAGGAACTTGAGATTCTGCTAGTGCATGGGATTTTACATCTGATGGGTTATGACCATGTAGAAAAAGATGAAGAAAAAGAGATGTTTGCTCTGCAAAACAAAATCGTTACGGAGTGGAAAGTTTCATAAATGAGTATCGCTGAGATAGTCGCCATACTGGCGCTTTTATTCTTTGCCGGATTTTTGGCCGGCACTGAGAGTGCGCTCAGTTCACTCTCACGAATTTTTATCGAAGAACAGAGCGCCGGCAATCGACGGGCTGCACGGGCGCTCCTTAAGTTTTCGGCAGAACCCTCACGCTTCCTCAACGTCGTATTGTTAGTTCGAAAGACTTCAGAGTTCGCCGCAGCAGCTCTTGTGGCACAAGTAGCTCTCAATCAAATCAATAATCAACGGGAGGCTCTTGCAATAACAGTGTTGGTGATGGTTGTTGCCTCATATGTTCTTGTGGGGGTAGGGCCACGCACCCTTGGAAAACAACATCCAGAGAAGTGGGCGCCACCTGGGGCAATCGTTGCAGTGCTACTTGCGCGCGTGCTCTCACCTGTAACCCGGTTGTTAATTGCGCTTGGTAATGCGCTCACACCAGGAAAAGGTTTTAAACAAGGTCCTTTTTCGACCGAGGCTGAATTTCGTGATCTCGTTGATCAAGCCCGAGAGCGCGGCTTTGTAGAAGAAGAT
>JBEAMN010000096.1:0-7607 GCA_041165945.1 Actinomycetota bacterium | reverse complement strand
GATTGTGCCGGAGAACTCTCGCGAGAACTGCCAACGATGGAGCGCTTCGATAGATCTTCTATAGCAGAGAGCATATTGACTGAAGTGAGCTCCTCATTTCCAATTAATTGCACATTTCCCTGAGCTAGCAATTCTTCAGCATTCTTCCGCTGCTCTCCATTTCCGATATCCAATGGGATTAAGAGCGCAGGAGTTCCAGTAGCCAGCAACTCTGCACAGGTACCCGCACCACTTCGCGCTATAACGATGTTAGCCGCTAGAAATGCTTGATCCATTTTGGCGATATATGCAACAGGGTGATACCCAGGTCGTTCCGCAAGTGATTCTTTTCCAACTCCCGTCGCATGGAGTATTTGATAGCCACGGTAAATTAACTCATCTACCGCTGATTCAAGGGTACTGTTGATTTTTGCTGCACCCAGAGATCCGCCAAAGACCAAAATAGTCTTCTTGCTCGTATCTAGATTTAATTCCTTCCGTGCATGTATTTGTTCTGCTGCGCGCTCCTTCTCGCCCATCTTTCCAATCTTCCAGATTGAAGAACGAATAGGTAGCCCAATAGCCGTTGAATTCCTCCAGTCATGGACTGGAAAGTTGGTCAATGTCCGGGTCGCCATCACCCTGCCTAGGCGATTGGCAAGGCCAGGTACGGCATTTGCTTCATGGATTATCAATGGTTTTCTCAATATAAAGGCTGCAACGTAAGCTGGGAGCGCAACGTAACCTCCAAAGCCAACTACGACATCGCTTCTTCGTGCTACCGGCAAGGTGCGGAAGATTGCCACCAAGAGTCTGGGAAGAAATGAGAGCGCTCGGATATTGATCCCACGTGGAAAATCTGTCTTCGGGACTAAATAAAAATCTGCCCCCATCTCGCTCAAAATTTTTAACTCGGCCCCTTCTTTCGTCGCAAGAAATCTAACGACTAATCGCATTTTGGGTCTCGTGGTGAGAATCTCTTGGAGCGCAGCTTCCGTTGCTAAAGCCGGAAGAAGATGACCTGCAGTTCCTCCCCCAGCAAACAAAATTGAAAATTCTCTCTCTAGCGTCCTCATCGTGTGCGCCAGCTAAAAATCTTTGGTCGAGCATCAAAATATTCCTTCGCCTCAGGTTCGCGACGAGCGACGCCGAGAATAAAGGCCAAGCCAAACATGGAGGTGATTAGCGCTGAGCCTCCATAAGAGACAAGTGGCATTGGCAATCCCACCACGGGAAAGACTCCCGTGACTGAGCCAACATTGATCGAGGCCTGAGCGATAATCCAAATCGTCACGCCTGCTACTGCATACCGTGAGAAGGGATCGCGAGTTGTGATTGCGATTTTAATTCCCGCCCAAGCAATCATGAAAAAAGCAAGGAGCACGATTGTTGTGCCCAATAAACCAATCTCCTCACCAATCACTGCGAAGATAAAATCGGTATGAGCTGCCGGGCCAAGATTTCCCCATTTTTGTCTACTGCCACCTAGCCCCACACCAAAGATTCCACCTGTCGCCAAGGCCATGCGCGAGTGTGCTGGTTGCCAACCGAGACCGAGATAATTTGCGGCAGCAAATGGATCGAGAAAAGCAGTCAGACGATTGAGTAGCGCAGGTCGCACTAGCGCAAGCGCTGTAATTACAGTCAGAGCAAAGCCTCCGATGAGCAGTAAGCGGGAGATTCGCTCACCTGAGACAAAGAGCATTCCGAGTAAAATCAGAGCAAGGACCATCGCTGTTCCAATATCTTTTCCCGCCAAAATTAGGAGCGAGACGAAACCAAATCCAGTTAGTAGAGCTATGGTTCCCTGATTGCGGAGAAATTCCCCCCGTTCCACGCGAGCTAGCACAAATGCTCCCCAGATGATGAGTGCAACTTTTGAGAGCTCACTCGGCTGAATGGTGATTGGCCCAAGTTGAAGCCAATTCCTATTTCCATTGATTTCCAGGCCGATTCCATCAACGAATACCAGTCCTAACATCACAACTGAAGCAAGCAATAGCGCTGGAGAGATTTTTCGCCAACCTTTGGTAGGCATCCTGAAAGCTCCGTATCCAAGAAGGATTCCGCCGGCAAACCAGAAAAGTTGTCGGAGCACGATGGAGAACGAGGATCCAGAGTTTGCATATGCGCTCACACCCGAGGCTGAAAGAACCATCAATAAACCCATGAAGATGAGCACACCCATTCCAGAGAGCAGGATGTAGAAGGGCGCAGTGGGATGGGTTAATAGAGATTTGCGATTCTGAGCCAACCTACTCACCCGCCAATTCCCGTACAGCCTCAGCAAAAAATTCTCCGCGTTGGGCATAAGACTGGAACTGATCCATAGAGGCGCAGGCAGGCGCAAGAAGGACTGTATCGCCCGGCTGCGCAACTTTACTTGCTGCGAAAACAACATCTCGCATCAGTTGTTTTGCCTTTTCCTCATCAACTAGGGAACTGTTCTCATCAATCATTATTATTTCGATCTGCGGTCTGTATTTCTTTAGCCCGGCAGATATTAAATTGCGATCTGCACCAATCAAGATTGCTGCACGAATCTGCGCACTCCTTCGTTTAATCAGGGCATTCATATCCGCCCCCTTGGCTAATCCGCCGGCAATCCACACAACTGAATCGAAGGCGGCTAAAGAGGCATTAGCTGCGTGTGGGTTAGTTGCCTTTGAATCATTTATCCAAGTGATTCCTCGGGCTTGCGAAATCATCTCAATACGGTGATGTCCTGGCGTGAAATTGTGTAACCCTTCGCGTATCGCTTCCGCTGAAATATCGAAAACTCGAGCTAATCCGGCCGCTGCCAGCGCATTGGCAACGTTATGTGGCGCTGGCGGGTTGATATCGGCCAATGTTGCTAATTCGATGGCAGTGGATTGCGAACCTGTGAAAGCGCGATCAATCAACAGCTCCTCAACCAAACCTAATTGGCCATATTGTGGAACTTGCAGAGTGAAAGTAGTGACATCTCGCTCTGCGAGGAGCTTATCGAGCGCTTCATGCAGCTTTGGGTCATCGCTGTTGATCAATGCATGCGATGCACCGTTAAAGATTTTCAATTTTGCATCGAGATAGTCCGAAAAACTCCCATGCCAATCAAGATGATCGTCATCAATATTTAATAGTGCTGCGGCATCGAGTTCCAGGGCGGTACTCCAATGTAATTGGAAGGAAGATAGTTCAACTATCAAGTACTCGTAAAATTGATCTCCAGTAATAATTTCGATTACAGGGGTGCCAACGTTCCCACAGGCAATTGCGGAAAATCCAGCAGCCTTGAAAATTGATTCGACCATGCCAACAGTGCTGGTCTTGCCGTTGGTGCCAGTTATGCCAATCCACTTTCGCTTGTTGCGGCTACCTGCATTTGCAAGGAACTCCTTGCGGTCATGAAGGAAGGCGAATTCGATCTCTCCCATTATTTGAGTGCCTTGCGCAAGTGCTGCCAATAAAACCGGATGGTCAGGGCGCCATCCTGGGGAGGTTATGAGCAATGGCGGGAATTCTTGAGGAATCGCAAAGACAGTTCTGATTCCTAATTGTGAAAGTTCATGGGCTACTTCGCGATGGCGTGCATCGTCACGTTCTTCAAAGACAGTGACCTCATAACCGAGTTTTTTTAGTGAGCGTGCAGTTGCTTCGCCAGTTACACCTAAGCCAGTAACCAGTATCTGAGACATTTATGGTTCCGCGCCTAACCTGTTACCCATGCGCCGTAAAAGAGCCCTAATCCAGCTGCAACGAGGATTCCCGCAATAATCCAGAAACGAATCACAATCGTAACTTCGCCCCATCCAAGTAATTCAAAATGATGCTGTAGCGGTGCCATCCGAAAGATGCGTTTACCACCGGAGATCTTGAAGTAGGTCACCTGGAGGATTACAGAGAGCGTAATAACTGCAAAGAGGCCACCGATGAGTACAAGTAAAAGTTGTGTGCGCAAAGTGATTGCCAATCCCGCAAGCGCGCCTCCTAATGCCAACGAACCGGTATCGCCCATAAAAATCTTGGCAGGGCTGGCATTCCACCAAAGGAAGGCAAAGCAGGCGCCACTTAAGGCAGCAGCGAGGACCGCAAGATCGAGTGGGTCGCGCACCTCGTAGCACTTTGGCCCAGCAGCAATCGCACAGCTCTGTCCAAACTCCCAGACTCCTATCAATATGAATGCTCCGAAACTCATCACTGCAGCGCCAGTTGCAAGGCCATCCAAACCATCGGTGAGATTGACTCCATTGCTGGTTGCAGTAATCATCAAAAAGACCCATATGATGACAAGTACCACCCCAAGTTTGATCGAAGTATCACGAACGGTCGAAAGATTTAATGAAACTGGAGTCAGTCCGCGTTCATCTGGAAAATTCACTCCGGCGATAGCAAAAGCAATAGCCACCACACTTTGGGCAAGCATCTTGGTCCGCGCACGTAAACCAAGTGAGCGTTGGCGCGAAACTTTTAACCAATCATCAAGAAATCCAACTAAACCTAAACCTGTCATGAGACCAATCACCAGTAATGCGGAGACAGTGACCGAACGTTGGGTAATAACATGAGCGAGGAAATAACTGGCGATAACCGAGGCGATGATGACTGTTCCGCCCATAGTGGGTGTACCGCGTTTTGTATGGTGCGAGGTGGGGCCATCATCTCGAATAAATTGTCCATAACCGCGCTTTACCAACAGCTTGATAGCTGCTGGAGTGCCGAAGAAGGCAAAGAGGAAAGCCAAGGCTCCTGCGGAAAGTATTCCTCGCATCGCTGCCTTACCTACCCGTTCTCTTCTTCGCTCTGATGAGAGCGCTCTATCGACACCTTGAGCATCTCACTGAGATTCTCTAATCCCTCAGCTCGCGATCCTTTGACTAGTATCACATCTCCCGAGGTTATTTCTGTGGACATCGCTAGCGCCTCTTCGAATGACGCTACATGTGTAACGAGATTGCCCTGCGTCCCTCCATATTCAGGAGTATTAACCGCAATCACATGATCAATTTCAAGGCGTTCGGCAGTTTCGGTGATGCTCTCGTGGTCAGCCTTTGAATTCTCCCCTAGTTCATGCATTCGCCCGAGGAAAGCCCATGCTCTACCGCCGCGCTCTTGCGCAAAATAGCGAAGAGTCTCGAGCGCAGCTCTCATGCTCTCTGGATTTGCATTGTAAGAATCATTAATAAGGAGTATCGAACCCAAGTGGGAGATTTCCATCCGCCACTTACTTGCAACTTCAGCGGTAGATAGAGCGCTCGCAATCTTCTCGATTGGCATTCCGAAGGCGCTCGCAATCGCCGCTGCAGCGAGAGCATTGGGAATCTGATGCCGTCCAATGAGCCGAAGCGCGACCGGTTCTCGACCGGCACTCGTGACCAAATCGAAATGAGCAGATCCTTCGCGAACCTCGATATCTGCAGCGCGAACATCACATGATGACTTCTCTCCGAAAAATACTACCGACGCCGGTGCCTTCTGAGCCATCAGTGGAGTGAATTCATCATACGTTCCAAGTATCGAAAGTGAATCGGGAGGAAGGTTGGAGATTATTTCTGATTTAGTCTCAGCAATCTGTTCTCGAGAACCAAATTCACCCAGATGAGCACTTCCCACCACAAGCACAACGCCTACATTTGGTCGGGCCATCTTTACTAGACGAGCGATATCACCAGAGTGTCTGGCTCCCATCTCCAAAATACAGAATTTAGTCTGGCTATCGGCTCGCAACAGAGTAAGCGGCACCCCTAGATCATTATTGAACGATTGCTCTGGTGCGATGGTCTCGCCTGCAAGTGCGAGCACGTGGCGAGTAATATCCTTTGTAGTCGTCTTTCCCTGTGATCCAGTGATACCTACTACTTTCATATCAGTGAGCCTCGTACGTACTTCGGCAGCTAATTTGTTGATTGCGATAATTACATCAGGCACCACGATGCAGGTAGTTCCCAGTGGACGTGTCGTGAGTGCGCAGGCCGCGCCATCTGCAAGCGCCTGCTCGACAAAATCATGACCATCAAGCCGTTCACCTTTAAGGGCTAAGAAGAGGCCACCAGGAATGACTTGTCGAGAATCGAAGAATGGCTCACGAGAGACCACAATTGATGCATCTCCATGGACATCGCCATCAACAATCTTTGCGATTTCTCTGAGCGTGAGCGGAATCATTTATTTTTACCGATCAATTCTTGCGCGATATCACGATCATTGAAGGGATGGACGACGCCTTTGATCTCTTGACCAGACTCGTGTCCTTTCCCGAGAATAAGTAGGACGTCTCCCTTTAGCGCGATTGACAAACCGCGTTCGATTGCTTGACGGCGATCAATCTCAACCTCAACATTCTCAAATCTACTTGGCTGCATCTGCTCGATGATTTCTGCAGCCGATTCACTCCTCGGGTTATCACTGGTGAAAATCGCAATATCACACCCCTCGGCAAGCGCCTTGCCCATTAAAGGTCGCTTACTTGAATCACGATCACCGCCGCACCCAAGAATTCCAATGATTCGACCTGAAGTATTTGGTTTGACTGCTGAAATCACTCGTTCGACGGCATCAGGTGAGTGGGCGTAATCAACAAGAACGCTCACTCCATCAGGATGTTCCACCCGTTCTAAACGCCCCGGTGCACCCTGGGCATTCGAGAGCGCATCCGCAGCTGCAAGAGGATCAATTCCACTATCAACAGCGAGTGCAATTGCCATGATTGCATTGGCGATGTTGTACTCACCCACGAGCGGAGTTCTTACATCGAGTAATACCCCATTCGGTCCACGTACTGTGAACTGCATGCCGTGGGAGGAGGATGGCAACTGCTCAACAAGGTGCCAACTTGCTTTTCGATTGGTGAGCGAGAGATTAAGCGCTGGTATAGACGCTTCTTGATAAAGGCGAAGGCCCCACTCGTTATCTACATTGATGATTGCATTCTCAGCGAATGAGAGAGTAAATAACCGTTTCTTAGCTTTGAAATAAGAATCCATATCGCCATGAAAATCCAGATGATCTTGCGAGAGATTAGTGAAGGCAACTGTGGCAAATCGTGAGCCATCGACGCGATGTAGTGCAAGCGAATGACTGGAAACTTCCATCACTACATTCTGGATATGTCGTTCGCTGTAAGTGGCTAGTAGCGCTTGTAGTTCAGGCGCCTCCATCGTTGTACGAGTGCTGGGATATCGATCGGCACCAACTTTTACCTCAACAGTTCCCATCAACCCAGTCTCGCGGCGATTCTCCTTCCAGATGTGCTCAAGCAGATATGAGATCGTGGTCTTTCCGTTTGTCCCTGTGATTCCGTACAAGCGCAGATTGTGCGATGGAGCTCCGAAGAACCATGATGCTAGAGGACCAAGAGCGCCCCGCACATCGCGCGTTGCAAGACATGGAGTGGTCTTATGAGGCGATTTAATCAAATATTCATAACCAGAGTGATCGGTAAGTATGGCGACTGCGCCAGACTTTATCGCCTCTTCAACAAAGGAGATTCCGTGAGTGTGAGCTCCTTGTAGCGCTACGAACAAATCTCCTGGGGCTACCTGATGGGAGTTGAGTGTAAGGCCAGTGATATTTGGATTTACACTCGCGTAAGACACCTCGAGAAAATCAGCGACTTGCTTGAGGGTTCGCGAATATTCATACTGCAGAAG
>JBEAMN010000095.1:0-7448 GCA_041165945.1 Actinomycetota bacterium | reverse complement strand
GTATTGGCGGGGCTGATTCACCTTCGATAACCCTGGCCTTCGTTGAAATGGATAGCGAACGATCTTTCCCTTTCTTTAGTGGGCGATTCTTCTTATCAATGAGCGCGCTCTTGACTGCCTTTGCACCAACGTGAATCACACCGTTCGTATTTGAATTGCCATTCTTAGCTGGACACACGTATGTTGAAACACTCTCTATGAATTCCCTGTTTTCAGGTTTATTCGGGATTGCAGTCGTAGCTGCAATGAGCCCGATGAAAGTTGCAAGAATGTAGAGTCGGGTTCTCATGCAACTTCCTCATCAGTAAACTCTGACTGCTTACGTCCACGTGGAAGCGCCAAGAAGAGAAGCAGTCCGAGCGTGGCAAGTTGTAGTGAAATCCCCGCGCGATGCAGTGTTCCATCATGGAATAACACCGCTCGTCCAGATTCTGGGATTTCAAACTCCATTAGCCCTAACTGCGTCTCCTTGGGCGTGATGATTTGACCAGCATGCAAAATGCGCCATCGCGAATCGAACGCTTCTGCAACATTTACTCTTCCTGCGCTGGGGAGGTCGAATTCCCCACCCACAAGTTCTGATGGCATTTCTATGGCCTCTGCATCAGCTTCAACTTCCTGGCCAGTCGGTTGGAAACGAATTCTTGATGTCAATCCCGAAACTTCCCACAAGATTCCATCTGGCGTTGCCGACAAACGAGTAAGCCCGCCAATGCCATCAATCTTTCGTGCTAGCGCTTTGTTTCTTCGACTATCTTCTAAATATAGATATCGAATTCCAAATTGTGCAAGGTTTGCTGCGGGGGCATCACCTGCTCCGGCAGTTATCTCACTTATCGTTCTCGTTAAAATCGGAGACTCGTTGGGCAGTGAACTGATCTCGCCAAAGCGCACATCTCGCTCGCGTAGAACTACATAGGAGAAACTTTGAGCACCAATGGAATTCACGCTACCGCTCGAGCGTAAAATCAGAGTCTTAGGTCGATCCGCATTCTCTGTCGCAGTGGCAATGAACGGAGGCAACACTGAAGAATAATTAGCTTTCACCGGAGCGCTTGGTGCACTTGAAATAAACCAGAGCGCATTTGCTGCCATGCAATATCCAGTAAAAATGACTACTGCCACGGTGACAAAGTGACTACGACCAAACGATGAGTTCCGAAGGCGTTGTAAACGACCTTCACTGAGAATTGCCAGGGACCTTGATGCAAAGAAGATTGCCAAGACCAAGAAGCCGCCTGGCCAAATTCTCTGTGAAAGCGAATTTCCAACTGATGTCACAGCTATAGAACTCACCAGTGCTGCTAAGAAAATTGAAGAGAGTATCGCGAGAGAATCTAGGAACGCCTTGCGAGAAAATAGAGCAACAACGCCTATCAATAGCGTGGCGCTCATAACATAAGAAGGCGCATGTCCGAATGGTTGAAGATTTCCAAGCAGCACGCGCAGACCAGACCCGATAGGGGCAGGTGCTCCTTGATCCACGAGAAATTGGCTTGGGTTGAGAATGTTGGAGAGACTCCAAGGAGCAAGCATGATGAATGAACCACACACAGTTGCCGAATAGATCAGGGCTCGTTTAGTCAGAACATGAGATTCACATCCTTGAACTCGCAAATAGATGAGATGGATAAGAGCAAAGAGAAGAGCGGAAATAAGAATTTGAAAGGAAATCGCAGAGGTCAATCCAAGTGCGATGGTGATCACAGATATTCTCCGCCAACTAACCGCGCTTTCAGGCTGAGTAAAAATTGGGAGTGCAACAAGTGCAATCAACGGCAGAAAAATAATCAGAATCACCGTGCTCACAAAACCCGAATCAAGGGAGGTAAAGAGCAGGGCGGAGGTTGCGTACATCAACCCAGAGAGTGCGGCATTCCACTTTCCCACTCCTGTGCGCCGAAGGAAGAGATACATGCTTAAGAGCGCAAAAAATGGGGCAGTTGTAAAGGCAATCGCGATAAAGAGCGCAGGATTTCCACCTGTACTCGCCGCAAGCAGGGCAAGGAGTGCGGTAAACGGATGGCTGCTGCGACCAGATCCAATTCCTAGCGAGTGCCAGGACTGACCATAGAACTCCAAATAATCAAAGGCGCTTGGCCCAACTTGTGCAAGCGCTCCACCAGATAACGAACCAAAACGTGATCTGCTTGCTACCAATGAAAGAAGGAGGAGGGGTAGGGCTGTGATGACAAGAGGTTTAGTCAGGCTCTGACGCCAGAATCCTGAATGCACAGGAGCCAGAAGCTCGCCGTCATCCGAATCATCAGTGTCACTAAATACATTGCCGACTACCGGTTCTGGCACCCGTTCAACTCTCCGCAAGAGCAAATCTCGGATACGAAGTGCTCCCAGTTTGATTTGCTCACTCCAAGGCGCCAGCAATGGTCGAATTACTCTGGCTGGCAATAGGCGATTTTTTCTTCGCATTTGTCGAGCTGAACGAAGTCGATCTAACCGCGTAAATAAAAGTGCGACTGCTGCTAATTCATCGAGAGCATAGCCCGGCAACTTCACCAACAAATATCCAGCGGCACGCATGATTGCAGATACAAATATTCGTAGAGTGATCCATGGCAAAGTCCAGAGCGGCAAATTGGCAAGAAGCACGAATGCTGCATGTCGCCGATCGAGAAGATGAGGGCGATGAAAGGCGCCACCTGCAACATCGATTGCGCGACGTTCTGTTGCTGCGGCCTCTGCATGAAAAAGTTTCGCGCTTGTAACGCAGATTATTGAATACCCTGCCATATGTGCGCGCATTCCAAAATCCACGTCATCGCGAAATAGCGGGAGATTTTCGTCAAAGCCACCAATCTCTTCAAAGAGATCTCGTCTGATGAGCGCACCGGCTGTGCTCACTGCCAATACCGGTAAGACCCCATCACCATCATGTTGACCTTGATCGCGTTCGTTACGTTCTAATCCCGTCCATCGTGCCCCGTTATGCGCAATCGTCACCCCAATCTCCAATAAATGGGAGCGATCATGCCAACCTAATATTTTTGGCCCCGCTACTCCGACATTAGGTCGCGCCGCTACCGCTTCAAGAAGAGCTGCGAGCGCCTCGGGTGCAGGAGCGCAGTCATCATGGAGAAGCCAGAGCCACTCGACCGCCACCTCTGGCTCAATCGGAGGCAACTGCGAGAGCGCAGCTGAGATTGCGCCTCCAAATCCGCTATCGCCGGCGATCTCCAGAACATCAATTCGAGAGTTTCGAAGTAATTCAACGGAGCCATCGTGAGATCCGGTGTCGACCGCGCAGAGATAGTCAGGAGGGCGAACTTGGCTAGAGATCGCTGCAACTACTTCGGGGAGCCAACGCGCGCCATTGTGGCTCACCACGATGGCGCTCACCCGTGCGGCGGGAAAGCTCTCGACAGACATGGCTCTAACCCTAAGGTCAGTGGGGTAAATGTGGGCGGTGGGCCTGGAATTTAGCGGGCTTTAGGCGGGGCGACGCTTGAGGCGACGGCGCTCTCGCTCCGAGAGCCCTCCCCAAATTCCAAAGCGCTCATCATGAGCCAACGCATATTCCAAACACTCGCTCCGGACCTCACAGGAGAGGCAGACTCGTTTCGCCTCGCGAGTAGAACCACCTTTTTCAGGGAAGAAGGCTTCGGGATCTGTTTCGGCACAGAGCGCGCGCTCTTGCCATGAAAGTTCTGCAGGATTACCACTTGCAAACGGCGCCTCAAATGGCGTGAGCGGTGCGCTCATTTATTGCCCCTAACGTCTCGAGTAGGACCTAGGGAGAATTACACGCTTGTAACTTAATTTCGTCAAGTTAGGTTAGGAAGAAATCTCGAGAAATTGTCGACTATTCGAGTGGCTGAGGCGCTATCTGCAGAGCGCTGCCACCAAGAACGCTCTCGCGAAGAATTGCTCCAGCCCCCACAATCGCACCATCGCCGATGATGGATGCGCGGATTATCGCTCCCGCACCAATCACTGCCCCATCCCCAACCATGCTCTCTTCAATGATGACTTCCGCTCCAATAGTTGATCGACCAATTGCAGAGCCCACACCTATCTGAGCGCTTGGCTCGATATCTGCCTGTTCATCTACAAATTTTTTTGCGGCGAGCGCAACTGGTGAGAGCGCTGGCGAATGAAAAACTCCGTAGAGAAGATCTTTCGATGCCTTCAAAAGCGCCTTTGGGGTGCCAATATCAATCCAATACTCACTGCTCTTGAAACTCCATAACTTTCTCCCTTCTGAGAGTAATTCCGGAAAAGTTTCGCGCTCCACACTGACCACTTTTCCCTTTGGAATTTCATCGATAACGCTCCGAGTGAATATGTAACAGCCAGCATTGATGAAATTAGTCGGTGGGGCATCTGACTTTTCTATGAACTCCAGGATGCGTCCTTGGTTATCGGTAGGGACAGAACCAAAGGCGCGAGCATCATCTACCTCGATTAGATGCAAAGTCACATCTGCCCCACGCTCTTTATGCAAGCCAACCTGAGCGCTTATGTCGTGGGCACTTAAGATATCGCCATTGAGTATCGCCACTGGTTCGCTATCACCGCTGATTAGGTGGGCAGATGCATTGGAAATCGCTCCTCCAGTACCCAACGGTTCCTCCTCGATTGCATAAACAATCTCAATTCCGAAAGCGCTTCCATCCCCTAAGTAGTCGAGAAATTGCTCGGTCTTGTAAGAGGTTGCCACGACTATTCTGGTAATTCCATGGGCAATCGCATAGCCGATTTGATGGGCGATAAAAGGAACTCCAGCCACTTTGAGCATGGGTTTGGGTCTTTCTAAAGTAAGCGGGTGCAGGCGTGTGCCCTTACCGCCGACGAGAAAAATTGCCTCCATATAGAACCTGGCAGAACCTAAGCGAGTCGTTCGCAGGCGCGTCTGATGTCATCGTCAGTTGCAGTCAGTGCGACTCTGATATGCGATCCGCCTTTGGGTCCGTAAAAGATTCCTGGCGTGACCAATATTCCGCGTTCTGCTGCCCACTGCACCGTCTTCCAACACTCTTCACTACGTGTGGACCAGAGATAGAGACCGGCCTCTGAATCTGTTATCTCAAACCCCGCAGATTCCAATGCGCGTCGGAGCATGGTGCGGCGAGCGCGATAGCGCTCCTTTTGTTCGGCAATCTCGCTTGATGAATCAAGGGCAGCTGCCATGGCGCGCTGGATTGGAGCAGGCATTATCAAACCAAGATGCTTCCGGACCTCGCGAATTTTTCCGATTATCTCTGGGTCGCCGGCGATAAATGCGCTTCGATACCCAGCAGCGTTAAAACTCTTCGAGAGCGAGTGCGCGACAAGTAATCCTCTGCAATCTCCATCGGCTACTTGTAGCAGCGAGACTGGATCGCGTTCCCAGCCCAATTCGAAGTAACACTCATCGCTCACCAGTACGGTTTCTGTTACCCGCGCCCATTTGATAATGGCGCGAATCTGATCGGGAGTCAGTACCCGCCCATGCGGATTGGCGGGAGTATTAATCCAAACCAGATCGCTATCTGTTGGCCAACTCTCACAATCATCACTGACCCCAACCCATTGCGCCCCCGCCACCAAAGCCCCCACTTGATACGTGGGATAGGCGACCTCTGGGATGAGCACTTTTTTAGCCTGAAGTAAGGTTGGAAGTAATCCAACAATCTCCTTTGACCCTATGGTGGGGAGGAAATCGATATCTCCCGTTGGAAAAAACTTGGTGCGAATCCACCTCGTCAAAGATTCGCGCAACTGCGCGCTCCCGATAGTGAGGGGATACCCCGGCGCATTACCACTCGCTGCCAACGCCGCCTGCATTACCTCAGGAGATGGATCCACCGGTGTGCCAATAGAGAGATCAACCAGACCATCAGGGTGAGCACTGGCTATCTTTTTATAGGGCGCGAGAAGGTCCCACGGGAAATCTGGGAGTCTCACCTCTCGATCTGCCGTAACTACCCTTTCGGGTGTGCCGCAACTACTGGATGGTCATTCTCTTGTGCTCCGACCTTGCTTGCCCCACCGGGAGATCCAATCTCTGCAAAGAACTCTTCATTGATAGATTTGAACTCGGTAAATTCACCCGGGACATCATCTTCGTAGTAAATCGCTTCCACTGGGCAGACTGGCTCACACGCACCACAATCCACACACTCATCGGGTTGGATGTAGAGCATTCGGCCACCTTCGTAAATGCAATCTACTGGGCACTCCTCGATACATGACTTATCCTTCACATCGATACATGGCCCCGCGATGATGTACGTCACCGTCTGCTCCTCACTTGTGCTCACAACCTTTTCAGGGCCCAATTATGGTGCCTCTCGGGTTAATTTCCACTCTATGCTGGTGAGCGTGGCTGACCACAAGGGAAAACCCGCTCCTGACTCAGGTGATATCGGTGCGCGAGTGAGTCTCCGTATCCACGATGAAGAGCCGGGCAAGTTCCGTGACCTTTTGGGGTATTTGGTGGAACCCACTGTAGTTCGAGATAAGAACGGCATCCTTAAGACTTTTGAGCCAGATCAGATCGTGGCATGGAAAAGGTTGCCGGAACGGATGACGGAATAAATGCGCCTTTACGACACCAAAGCCAGAGAACTTGTCGAAGTACTTCCCGAAAAAAGTGGCAGCGTCGACATTTATTGCTGCGGACCAACTGTCTATCGCTTTGCTCATGTGGGAAATATGCGCACTTTCCTCTTGGGGGATTTGGTCAGGCGCACGTTAAGAGCAGAAGGCGCGAGCTATCGATATATCCAGAACATTACGGATGTGGGCCATCTCAACGATGATGTAAACATCGAAATCGGAGAGGACAAGATTTTAGCTCAGGCAAAACTTGAGCGAAAAGATCCCTTCGAGATTGCACGTTTCTACGAGCAGACATTTCACGAAGATTTAGAGGCGCTAAACATCGAACCTGCTGATGCATATCCCAAAGCGAGCGATTCAATCGGACTAATCACCGATTTGATAGCGCAATTGATTTATATCGGCGCTGCATATCAGGGTAATGATGGCTCACTTTACTTCGCTGCTCGCAGTTTTAAAGATTACGGAGCAATTAGCCACAACTCGCTTGACCAACTACAAGCTGGTCATCGATTCGACGCCGTTAGCGCCGAGGTTGAGCCGGGCAAAAGATTCCATGCCGACTGGGCGCTATGGAAGAGCGCATCGGTCAATCGAGAGATGACTTGGCAAACGCCATGGGGCGTGGGTTTTCCCGGTTGGCATATTGAATGTTCGGCCATGTCCATTCATTACTTTCCCCATGGAGTCTCGCTTCATCTGGGAGGGATTGACCTGCGATTCCCTCATCATGAGAATGAACGCGCACAGAGCAATACCGCGACTAACTCAGAATTTGTCCGGCAGTGGGTCCATGGCGAGCATCTTCTCTTTGATGGAAAGAAGATGGCAAAAAGTTCAGGTAATGTCCTGCACATCACAGATTTACGTGCACGAGGAATCGATCC
>JBEAMN010000094.1:0-2637 GCA_041165945.1 Actinomycetota bacterium | reverse complement strand
TTCAATAGTCAAGGGAGTGTCGAGCTCGTAATTGGTTCGCGCTGGATACAAGGAGGCGCGGTTCGTAATTGGCCTAAACACCGTGAATTACTCTCGCGCTCAGCAAATCTTTATTCTCGAGTATTGCTTGGCTTAACTATCAAAGATAGCACGGCGGGTTTTAGGATCTATAGCTCCGATTTACTGAGGAAGATGAATCTTCAGGGAATCGGTTCAGAAGGATATGCATTCCAAATTGAAATGACGCGGGAAGCAGATCGAGTTGGCGCTCAGATTGTGGAAGTACCTATCGTTTTTGTGGAACGTGAATTTGGAGTGAGCAAGATGAGTGGTGCAATTGTTCGAGAAGCGTTGCTGAGAGTGACAACCTGGGGATTGGCCCGACTTATTGGGCGATGAAAGCTTTTACTCGGCAAATTTCGGGTAAGTAAGCCCGATCTGTCGTGCAATCTCAGTCATAGTCTTCATGATCGAGAGCGTCTCATCTAGTGGCAAGATTGGCGATTCTTTGAGTCCAGCGCGGAAGCAGCGTGCAAATTCCACTGCCTGTTCCCGTAGGCCATGGCCTTGATATTTCTTGGCCAATCCACCGATGACCTCATCCTTGTTGTTAATCACCTTGAAAGTACTTGGAGCATAAAAAGTGCGATCAATTTCGATGCGCGCTTGGGTACCGACGATAAGCGCTCGGTTAGGAGTGGCCGCAAGGTTTGTGGTGTTCAAGAGCGCCTGAGCACCATTTGGATATTCGAGGATGATTGACGTTTGTCCATCAACGCCCGTGAAGGCCTTAGTGCTGCGAGCTGTTATCGCGCTTGGTGTTCCAAGGACCATAGATGCGAAAGAGACTGGATAGATACCTAAATCAAAGAGTGCACCACCGCCGAGTTCTGGCTTGAAGAGGCGAAACTCTGGATCCAAATTGAACCATTGGCCATGGTCCGCGCGAACGCTGATGATTTCTCCAAGAACTCCGCTCTTGATTACCTCACGAACAGCAAACATGTGCGGCAAGAAGCGCGCCCACATCGCCTCCATGAGAAGTAAGTTCTTAGAACGAGCGACCGAGATCATTTCTTCGGTCTCGGTAGCGCTCATCGCAAATGGCTTCTCACAGAGCACAGCTTTTCCGGCATTGAGCGCCAAGATTGTGTCGCGCTTATGCATGGGGTGATGGGTAGCCACGTAAATGCCATCAACGTTTGGGTCATTAACCAGAGCTTGGTACGTCGAGTATCGGTTTGGCACATTAAAGAGGTCGCCGAACCAATCAGCTTTCTCTTGCGAACGTGAACCAACAGCGACGATTTTGTGGTCGGGGAGTCGATGTAAATCCCGTGCGAATTGCTGGGCAATTCCTCCAGTACTGAGGATGCCCCATCGGAAAGTTTTCTCGGTCATTACTCGCTCACAATCCAACGTTTGAATTCTCCTGAGGAGAATGTATAAACGTTTGCCGGTTTTCGTTTATAGATAGCAGTGAAATCTTTGCCACCTCGGAATCTCATCGTACCCAAGAGAATTACGTATGGGATTACAGCTCCGGGCGCTCTTAATCCGCGCAGCGTTGCTCGATTCCACGGATCGGTGACTCGCACTACCGATTGGAGCGCCGATTTTGGAGCCTGAGGTTCGCCATGGAGGGCGAAGAACCGTTCCCTTCGCGAGAGGCGAAGAATGTAGTTATCTCCCACTAATTCCACGCGCGCCATGGTGGAGAGTGTAGTGATGAGGGCGAGACCCCTTCGACAAGCCTCTCACCAGGTGCGATTTGATATACCCCTGGGGGTATGTTACCCTGACTGAAATGAGCGAGAAACGGGTCGTGATGACAAAGAAGGAAGGCCGAACTATCGGCGCTAAATCATCGAAAATAAAAGTCGAGTTTGAAGAATCAGCAGCAATCACCAATCGACTAAAACGAGCCCACGGACAACTCGGTGCTGTCGTAAGGATGATTGAAGAAGGACGTGATTGTGAAGATGTAGTCACACAAATTGCTGCGGTGAATAAGGCAATCAATACTGCGGCATTTGCACTCATATCCTCAAGTCTAAGAGAGTGTATTCAGGCAGATTCGAACAATTCAACTGAAATTACAGAGAAACTACAGAAGCTTTTCTTAAGTTTGGCGTAACAGGAGAGATGATGAAGAAAATAGTAGTAGTGGGTGGAGTAGCCGGAGGCATGTCTGCGGCGACTCGATTGCGCAGATTGGATGCACATGCCGGGGTAGACAAGAGAATTGATGTTATTGCAACCGCTATCCGTGGAAATATCTCGGCCCCCGAGTTGGCTGATCTCGAACTCGCCTATGCTCCGCCATTCGGTTCTGCAAAAGATCCAATAAACATGTTGGGCTACATCGCAGATAACGTAATTACCGGTTTGGTGCACACTGCTCGGTGGGATGAAATTGAGAAGTTAGTTGATGCGGGCTATAAACTTGTCGATGTTCGAAGTTATAGTGAATTCGCTCAGGGAAGCATTCCTGGTGCAACAAATATTCCTGTCGATGAGTTACGGGATCGATTGTCAGAATTACATTCAAAGAAAGTAATGGTCACCTGCCAAGTGGGGCAACGTGGGCATACCGCCACAATGCTGTTGAATAGCCTTGGTTTCGAGGCAGTGAAT
>JBEAMN010000093.1:0-3727 GCA_041165945.1 Actinomycetota bacterium | reverse complement strand
TTCTTATGGAGTATTTACCAGTTACAACTCCAGCCTTAATTTCGCTACCACTAGCCATTGAAACCTCACTCAATTCGAGCGCGACGATTACTGGCTTCTTAATCGATTCTGCATCGGTTCTCGCAAGTTCGAGGGCGGCGTATTCAGTCTCCTCCTCATCGCTAACGCCATATTCCAAAGCTAAAGTGGGGGTAGCTACATAGAGGATCTCACATTGCATCTGAGAGCTGTCTATGAAATGAGCAAATTCACTCTTGCTCAGTGGCAGATAACAGCGCATACCCGAAGCCTAATTTGATTTTGCTATCCAGTCGAATAATGGTTGAAGTGCGCGAACCGTACTCTTGCTGGGCGCGCCAGCGATTTGTATCTCGGCATCGAAATAGATGGGATGAAAATAGGCCATCCCGGAACCTTGCAGTTCCCGCTCTAGAGCGCGCAATCGCTTCTGCGCCAAGGAATTTCGCGGGACTTTATTGATCACCACAGCACACCAATGCCCGCTTGAATTGCCTGCCACCAACTCATCGCATAGCCGGAGTATCGATTCATCATCAATCTCAGAGAGCAATATAGTTTTATGTACACGATCATGCCTTTTCATAATTGGAAGTAATATCGCTCCGAGATTTTCCTCGAGAATTCGACTTAGAGTGCGTGCGCCTACTCTGGGCAAGACTCCTTTGACAAGAGGATCTACTCTCGAATTGTTTGTTCTATTACCTTCATTGAGGATCTTGGAAATTAATTCGGGCAGTCTGTGTATTTCGCTCTCAATGAGATTAATGGCCCCAGAGGTCGCCTTGTCGCCCAGAGAGATTATTCTGTGAAATTCTTCCATTGCCTGGCTTGCATGCAAGGTGGCCGGAGTCGTTACCATCACAACTGACAATCTTTCATCAATATGAATTTCAGCAAGAGTAAAATGGCGTCCAGCGCATTGTATTCCTGACTCTGCTAGTACTCGCATCACCTGCGCTTCGAGAACTGGATCAATAATGGCTAGATGAATATTCAAATCAGTCATGGTGATCAAACCGCTGAGCCACAGCTATCGATGAGTTCGCAAGTAACGTGATGATTTCGCGTGTTTGATTCTTATCAAACAATGCAGAGATCGTCATCTTCCCGTCGAATTGTGCTTGACCATCTTCTACTGCTCTGATTCTCACTTGCTCGACTACTGTGATTAATTTAGCCGGCTCATTAAGAGCAATATTGCTAGGTATTGAAAAGAAGTAGAGATCGATGACATCCCCTGATTTCAATTGTTCTGGCGCTTGAGATTTAGCTACGACGAAGGTTAGTAATCTCCGCTCTTCAACCTCTATTTCGCTCGTGATGGCTGCTCTGGGAATAATCTCACCGCGAGTGATGCTTCGCAGAGCCCTATGGCCATCCAAATCAAAACTACCACTGACGTATTTATTTTCAGAGTTCGATAGATATAGAGATTCAGGGGTGAAATCCTGCTCAGAGACTATTTCGCCTACCGAGATATCTCGACTTGCAGTGAGATAGATGTACTGGGGTGGAGTCTGGCGAACCGATAAATAAACCCCACTTGCACCGATAATTAAAAATACAAGTCCGACTAACTCTCTTTTTCGCATGCTCGTTACTACCGCATTCTAAACATCCTGGTAGATCTAAGTTCGCACTCATCCTTTTGGATGAGAAGAGCGTATTCGAAAGGAGGAGGGAGAGTCTCAGCGGAACCGGAAGTCTCCGCTCATGACTCAACTAATCGTTCAGGAAGCCCTCGATTTATTCGAAAAACCTCGCTTCCAACCGCATCTATCTTCACTTACTTTCAAACCAACCCAGGATGAAGATGCTTTCGTCGAAGACGAATATGAATTTGGGCGACAAATCACTCCATACGAACGACTACCTGAGCCAAAGGAATGGGTCGATCGATTCGTTCATGCTGCTCTCGAAATCCTCAATGGAAAACGGGCGCCCATGCAACTATCTCGATGGTGCAATAGGAAGGTTTTCGCTTACTTGACCGAGAACGCGCGAGTGCGACCAGCGACTATCAGGGTCGGTAGAAAGCGAATCTGCCAACCATTCGATCAAATTCTTGAAGTGACAGCGATGCTCCATGGAAACGAGCGCAGTCGAGTACTAGTAGCCCGTTTTGAGGGTCTCGATGGCAGGTGGCTTTGCGTGGAGCTCTATTCAATCTGAATCACACCCGTTGATTAACGGTTCCGTGGATCTCCATGGCATCGCTTGTATTTCTTTCCTGATCCACATGGGCATGGAGCATTCCGAGAAGTCTCATCGCTAGAGCGAGTTGCCTGCTCTTCATATTCTCCAGGCGCTGAATAGTGAAGTTCCTGTTCGCCGCCACGAAGTTCAGGGAGCGAGGCGGATGCAAGGTCTCCCTGCGCAGTCCGCTCCACATTTACCTCTGCATGGAAGACATAGCCAACTGACTCCTCTTTGATCCCTTCCATCATTGCGGTGAAAAGGTCATACCCCTCTTTTTGATATTCAACGAGTGGATCACGTTGTGCCATTGCGCGTAACCCGATTCCCTCTTGTAGATAATCCATCTCGTAGAGATGATCACGCCAACGACGATCTAGGACGCTAAGGACAACTCTGCGCTCCAATTCCCGCATGATTTCAGCTGAAAGCACCTGCTCACGTTCTTCATATTTCTCAAGAGCATTAGCGCTTATTACCTCGCTAAGGTATTCGGTAGAGAGAGCTGAAATATCACCAACCTCTGCGACGAGCTCCTCGGGTGTGACGGATACTGGATACAGCGCTTTCAATTGTTGCCAAAGCGCGTCAAGATTCCAATCTTCGGGGAACCCTTCAGATGTTGCGAACGCAACTTGACCACGAACTGCATCGTCAATAAATCCAATCATTTGTTCGCGCAGGTCTGCGCCTTCGAGAACACTTCGTCGCTCCGCATAAATTACTTGTCGTTGACGATTAAGTACATCGTCATATTTAAGGACGTTCTTTCTAATCTCAAAATTTTGGCCCTCTACTTGGGTCTGCGCAGATTTAATGGCATTGCTAACCATCTTTGACTCAATAGGAACATCTTCAGGAATTCCCGCAGCGCCGAGGAAGCGCTCTACCAAAGCGGAATTGAATCGTCGCATCAAATCATCTTGTAGCGAGAGGTAGAAACGAGACTCACCAGGATCGCCTTGACGTCCCGAACGTCCTCGAAGCTGATTATCGATTCGCCGAGACTCGTGCCGTTCAGTTCCCAGGACATAGAGTCCACCAAGTGCGACCACCTCATCGTGCTCGGTGGCGACGAGTTGGCGTTGACGAGCTAATTCAGCCGGCCATTCACGTTCATAATCGGCAGGAGTATCAACTGGAGAGAACCCTCTCTGTTGTAGGGCAAAGTCGGCGAAGAACTCAGGATTTCCGCCAAGCATGATGTCAGTTCCACGCCCAGCCATATTGGTGGCAACGGTGACCGCTGCCTTGCACCCTGCTCGGGCAACAATTGCCGCTTCACGTTCGTGCTGCTTAGCATTCAAAACTTCGTGGGCAACACCTCGACGGACTAGATGGGTGGATAACTCCTCAGATTTTTCGACGCTAACAGTTCCGACAAGAACTGGTTGTCCCTTGCGATGTCGCTCGACGATGTCATCAACGACCGCTAAAAACTTGGCATTCTCCGTCTTGTACACAAGATCAGGCTGGTCGATACGCGACATCTCTTTATTTGTGGGAATAG
>JBEAMN010000092.1:0-12294 GCA_041165945.1 Actinomycetota bacterium | reverse complement strand
TAATTGAGAGTGCCAAGTAACTACCTTCTTGCCGGAATGTTTGTTGGTGGATGTAAGCAATTCAAACATTCGTTGAACATCTACATAATCTGGCATCACCAACAGAACACTTCGGACCGTGCTCTCAACAAGTTTCTCAAGAAATAGCAGGGGGTTCTCCGCGGGAGGAGCGGCCCAAAATGCACGAATCTGGTTCTGCGCGCTTGGTCTTTCTTGCAAAGCTCGCCAAAAATACTCTGAATATCGATGATCTTCTGATTCAGGCAGTACCGCTCTTGCAGGTTTGTTCGCTAACTCAGTGCTGCTCTCGAATTTTTTTGATTTACTTGAAAAATTGGGAAGTGCATATCGGAGAGTGTCCCATCGGTTTCCCCCATAATGCTGACTTACTTCAGTAATCAACGTCAGTATTGTGGGAGTAACCAGAGGCAAAGAACGGATTTGTTCCGAGACAAATCGGAGTCGTCCGGCATAGGCAGAGGTGCTTTTCCGTGAGAGAACAACCCCAAGAACTCGTTTTCGATTAAATGGTACTTTGACCAACGTTCCAGGAGTGAGATGCTCGGAGAGCTCTTGCGGAACTAGGAAATCTAGCTCTTGATCAAGGTGTAGCAATCCGGTATCGACCAAAATGCTGGCAATCGGCAGATTGCTTGCGAGCGCAGGTGGCGCAGCTACAACTTTTTCACGCTTCAAGCGAAGTGGTGCGACCTGTTCATTCATTTTCTGCTCACTGTTCACTGCTCACCCGCACCCCCATCCACCTTGCTTGGGGTTCGAGACTCGAAACGAATCTAGCTGGTAGCCCTGCGCAATTGCTCCACTCTATCGCTCTGTTCCCACGTGAACTCAGGGAGTTGGCGACCAAAGTGGCCGTAATTGCTCGTCTTTCGATAAATCGGGCGTAACAGGTTGAGATCGCGAATTATTGCAGCCGGGCGAAGGTCGAATACTTGACTCACTGCGTTCTGTATCTTCTCGACGTCAATAGTTTCGGTCCCAAAAGTTTCTACAAATAATCCGACTGGTTGAGCCTTGCCTATCGCATATGCCACTTGCACTTCACATCGTTTCGCTAATCCGGCGGCAACTATATTTTTGGCGACCCAGCGCATTGCATATGCAGCTGAACGATCAACCTTGGAAGGATCTTTCCCGCTAAAAGCGCCCCCGCCATGACGAGCCATGCCACCATACGAATCGACGATAATTTTACGGCCAGTCAGTCCAGCATCGCCCATAGGTCCGCCAAGTACAAATCTTCCCGTTGGATTAACCAAAACGCGCATATCTTTCGTATCAAGATCGTATCTACTTAATACAGGGTCGATTACATGTCGGCGAAGGTCGTTGGGCAGCGTCGAGTTCAAATCAACTTCTGGATCATGTTGAGTTGAAATCACCAAAGTATCAAGACGAGTCGCAACATTTCCATCATATTCAACTGTCACTTGTGTCTTTGCATCTGGGCGAAGGTATGTCAATTTTCTGCTCTTGCGTACTTGTGCCAGTTCGTTAGAGAGAGCATGAGCAATAGCGATAGGTAGTGGCATCAATTCAGGAGTCTCGTCAGATGCATAACCGAACATCAACCCTTGATCACCAGCGCCCTGACGATCCAATGGATCGCTCGACTCTTCTGTTCGCTCCTCCAGCGCTGCATCAACCCCCTGTGCAATATCCGGTGATTGTTTTCCCAATGAAAGGCTGATGCCGCATGAGTTGCCATCGAAACCGCGTTCGCTGCTGTCATAACCGATATCAAGAATCACTGAACGAATCAGAGACATCAAATCCGGATTGGCAGAGGTGGTCACCTCACCAGCAACGTGAACTTGACCAGTAGTCAATAGCGTTTCAACTGCTACTCGGCTCTTGGGATCAACGCTTAAGAATGCATCCAAAATGGAATCTGATATTTGATCGGCCATCTTATCTGGATGGCCTTCTGTCACCGATTCAGAGGTAAAGAGTCGATTTGGCACTGGCTTAACCTAGCGCCTTAGAAAGAATATCTAACATCTTCCCGCTTAGCGTGTCTTTTGATTGATACTCGAAGCTCCAACTATCGCCTGTCTTAGAGAGGAGAGTTCCACCATTGCTTTCAGAATTGAAGACCTTTTGGGAGAGAACATCATTGATAAAGAGGTAGTCGACCCCTTTGCGGATCAATTTTCTCCGTGCGCTCTCTAACTCCACTTCACTTTCAGCTGCGAATGCGATGATCTTCCCTTGCCCCCCTCGGCCACGATAATCCGCCGTAAAGGTCGAGATGAGATCTGGATTTTCCATTAGCTCTAACGAAAGAGCAGAACCATCTCGCTTGATTTTTCTTTGACTGACTTCCGCTGGTCGATAGTCAGCAACAGCAGCAGCCATGAATAAGGCATCGAACTCAGTAAGAGAAGAGAGCTCTGTGAACAGATCGTCGGCAGATTGAACATTGACTACGGCGATACGACTATCTTGTGGAATAAGGCTTCTTTCGATGTTGGCCGCAATTAACGTGACGTTAGCACCTCTGCTTGCTGCCTCCTTGGCCAACGCTATTCCTTGTTTACCAGAGGAGAGATTTCCGATAAATCGGACCGGATCTATCATTTCGCGTGTACCACCAGCAGTAACTACACACCTCTTTCCCATCAAATCGCTCTTGAGTAGACCCATTTCGTTGAGAAAATCAATTATTTCAAAGGTCTCTGGGAATCGGCCGACTCCGATATCTCCATTATTTAACGGTCCTTCCGCGGGTTCCATCACGATAATTCCACGGGAGCGGAGCGTCTTGATGTTCTCTTGAGTCGCTGGGTTGGTCCACATTTGATGATGCATCGCAGGTACGAGCACTACTGGAGATTGTGAGGTGAGCACGGTCGCAGAGAGCAGGTCATCGCTTCGTCCCTGAGTTAGACGCGAGATGAAGTCGGCGGTGGTAGGCGCAATCAGAATGAGTTCTGCATTGCGGGCAAGCTCCACATGAGCGCCGCTGGCTACATCTTGCCAAAGTGAGGTAATGACTCGTTTGCCGGAGAGAGCCTCCCAGGTGGCGGCGCCAACGAAGTGCAATGAGTTCTCGGTAGGGAGAACTGTGATATCCAAACCTCGATCTTGAAGGCGACGGAGCAGTTCGCAGGATTTATATGCAGCGATACCTGCAGTGACACCGAGGATTACTCTGCGGGGAAACATGATGAGCGCAGCCGCGCTTACGCGCTCTCATGTGGTGTAGTGGCGCCACCCTCGCTACCTTCAAGCGACTCAAGTGTGAGTAGACCGCCGTTGATTTCGCGGAGCGCAATGGAGAGGGGTTTCTCATGAACGTGGGTCTCTACCAATGGTCCGACATACTCCAAAAGCCCTTCACTTAACTGCGAGTAATAGGCGTTGATTTGGCGAGCACGTTTAGCGGAGAAGAGGACGAGGCTGTACTTGGAGCCGCTCTTTGCCAAGAGATCGTCGATAGGCGGATTGGTGATGCCGTCGCTCTGAATCATATGGTCACTGCCCTTCCATGAGCGCCGTTAGCGCCCGGTAGAGGCCAAGGTTATCAGCCTAGCTGCCACCTCTTCGACCGAGGTATTGACCAGGACCTCGTCGAACCAGTGGCTAGCAGCCATCTCTTCATGCGCCAATTCCAGTCGTTGCGCTGCTCGCTCGGGAGAGTCCGTACCCCTGCCTGCAAGGCGTCGCTCCAACTCGGAAATCGAAGGTGGCGCGAGAAAGACTAGGTAGGCCCGAGCCCCATTTGATTGATTCTCGCGAATCTGACGCGCTCCGGATATCTCAATCTCAAGAAGGACCGATCTACCTTCGGCTATCTTCGCGAATACTGGTTCTTTAGGAGTTCCATAATAATTTCCTGCAAAGTGAGCCCACTCAAGGAACTCTTGGTCGGCAATCATCCTTTTAAAACTCTCTTCGCTATGAAAAAAATAGTCGACGCCATCAACTTCACCTGGTCGCGGCGGTCGAGTTGTGGCGGAGACACTGACCCATATTTGATCATTGGTTCGACGAATGAATTCAGAGACGGTGGACTTGCCGACTCCGCCAGGACCTGAGAGAACTATGAGCTCCACGCCCTTAGCGTAGTTGGAACTCCGCCAATAACTCACGAGTCTGATGAATGCCAAGTCCTCTAATTCTGCGACTTCCCGCGATGCCAATCTTCTCCATCACGGCTGCGGCCCGAACCTTGCCCACTCCAGGAAGAGATTCGATGAGCGCACTGACTTTCATCTTCCCTACGACCTCATCGCTCTTGCCGAGATCGATGACATCTTTGAGAGTTCTTTTCCCAGATTTCACATCGGCTTTAATCTCAGCACGAATCTTGCGAGCGCGCGCTGCTGCCTCAAGCGCAGCAGCTCGTTCGCTATCATTTAATGGGGGCAGTGGCATGCCTCAACGGTAACCAATATTCATCACCTAGGCACCTTCAAATTTGCTGAGAAATTGATTGACTAATCCGCTTCGCGTTGAGCGAAATCTCTGCAAGCGATGCTCCAGATGTGATGGGTCGTCCGATGACAACATAGTCCGCTCCCCATTCAACAGCCTCTTTCGGTGTTGCCACGCGCGATTGATCGCCACTCTGGCTACCTAATGGGCGAACTCCAGGAGTTATTAACGTGATATCGGCTGGGAGGGCGGAGCGAAGTAAGGAAACTTCGTGCGGAGAGGCAACAATCGCTCTTGCACCAGCGTCTACGGCAAGTTTTGCCCACTTGATAACGATTTCCCGAGAATTTCCTGAGATTCCTAATTCTCCGATCTCACTCTCCGAGAGTGAAGTCAGGAGTGTTACTGCAGTGATGGCACCACCGGGAAGCGCTTTCGCAGCAGCTGCAATCATCGATGGTCCGCCAGATGCGTGAACGGTGAGGAAGTGCGGTTCCAGAGATGCAACAGCGCGCACAGCGCCTGACACTGTGTTTGGAATGTCGTGAAGTTTAAGATCGAGGAAAAGTTTTCGTTCAGGGGCTTTTCTCCGTATTTTATCTACGCCAGAACTTCCATGGGCTAAATAGAACTCAAGACCAAGTTTTATGACAGCAATATGCTCTCTCGTAGCCTCTACCCATTGACCGGCGATCTCTAGATCTGTCGTATCTACAGCAAGAACTATTCGACTCAAGATTGCCCCCTGTGTGCATAGCCCACCGCATCAGAGAATCTCGTGAATCCTCGGGAAATCAGAAGTTCTTCTAGCTCGTCTTTGATGCGAACCGGAGCAGATGGGTCATGGAAAGTAGCCGTCCCGATCGAGATTGCACATGCACCAGCGAGTACCAACTCAAAAGCATCATTTCCGGTGAGAACTCCACCCATCCCAACAATCGGAACTTTGGGCATCGCTTGATGTACTTGATAGATCGCACGGACCGCAACTGGTCGAATTGCTGGACCTGAGAGCCCGCCCGTTTTGTTTGCTAAATGAGGACGCATCGTTTCAGTATTAATGACCATTCCCAGAAGGGTGTTAATCATCGCCAATCCATCGGCACCCGCGGAAACTACCTCCTCTGCGATAGAGACGATATCCGTGACATCAGGAGAGAGCTTGGCGATTATCGGAAGGGAATTCCCAACGCTTCGTTTCACTGCTTCGATAACTTCGCGCGCTGATGATCTATCGCAGGCGAAGACCAAGCCGCGATTCTCAACATTAGGGCAAGAGATATTTACCTCCAGCGCACTCACTCCTGGTGCATTACGAACTTTTCTCGATAGGGCGGCAAACTCTTCGACGCTCTCCCCAGCAATCGACACGATTGTGCGCGCTCCATGCTCAACCAACCATGGCAAATCTTCCTTCAAGAAATTGTCGATACCAGGTCCTTGAAGACCAATAGCGTTGAGCATTCCGCTGGGGGTTTCAGCCATGCGCGGGGTAGCCCTTCCAGAGCGAGGGTGGTTCATCACCGATTTAGTGACGACAGCGCCGATCTCTCCCAATGGGAAGAATGCGGAGAGCTCCTTCCCATTTGCCGCGCAACCGCTCGCTGTGAGAATGGGATTAGGAAAGTGTGCACTGCCTAATGTGGTTCTGAAATCAAATGATGACTGGGTCATTTTGGCGCCCCATATGTACCCGGCGGAATGGTTCCGATTCCACCCCAGTCGACAGCTGCGCCATCAAAGATTGGTCCCTCGACGCATGATCGCAACATCTTTAACGTTCCATCTTTGTCGCGTACCGGCAATACGCAAGTCATGCAGAGACCTATTCCACACGCCATTGATTCTTCAACCGCGCATTGCACAGTCACTCCGGCCGCATCTCCTATTGTCGAAAGCGCCTTAAGCATCCCCATGGGTCCACAGGCATAGACAATGTCGATGTTGGCCAATGAATTATCAAATAAATCCGTCACTCGACCCTTACTTCCGAGAGTTCCATCCTCAGTCGCAATTGCTAGTGAGTGGACTGAGCGTTTGCCTTCTACGGGAGCAAAGACGCGCTCAGCGGTGCTAGCTCCCACTGCCATCTCCACTCTCGAATTCTTTTGACGCAAAAGATCAGCTAATGGAAAGAGTGGTGCTGAACCGTAACCACCTCCAACTAATAGCGCTCGTACGGGATCTTTAGGTATCTTGAAAGCATTTCCGAGTGGCCCCACCACATTCAACCGATCATGAACTGCGCGCTCGGCAATCCAGGTGCTGCCGTCGCCATGAGGTGCAACAATTATTTCTATTGTTCCGCCAAACGGTCCACGACTGGTCGATTGGTATATAGCAAATGAACGGCGCAGGAGCATTGAAGTTCGGTTATCGCCGACGCTTATCGCGATGAAATTACCCGGCTTTGCCCCCTCTGCAATACCTGGAGCGGCAAGGGTGAGATGGTGATAAGCCCCCACTTTGCGATTCGAGATAATTTCGCACTCTGCTTGCACGGGTCGAGATGTTTTTTCGTTCATCGCAACCATTCCTGAAGCGAGGTGACGGTGAAATCACCATTCCGTTGAGCAACCATAGCCTCCGCGGCGGCATTAAGTCCGGAAATCGTAGTAATGATCGGGATACCTCGAGCAACAGCCGAAGTTCGAATACGCCACCCATCTTCACGTGGTCCTGAACCAAATGGCGTGTTAACCACGAGAGCGACAACCCCACCTTCGATCAAATCTAGGGCAGTCATCTCTCCCTTGGGTCCTTTACCTTCCGAGAACTTTCGTACCTGCTCGACGTTGATTCCCTCTTTGGCTAACGCTTTAGCAGTTCCAGAAGTTGCAAAAAGTTTGTAGCCGGATTCGAAGAGCTTCTTAGTCCCACGGATGCCTTCTGTCTTGTCCCGATCTGCAAATGAGACAAAAACCGCTCCGGCGCTCGGTAACGCTCCTGATGCTGCACTTTGCGATTTCGAAAATGCCTTACCGAAACTCTCATCTCGCCCCATCACCTCACCGGTACTACGCATCTCTGGACCAAGGAGCGCATCTACTCCGCTGCCGTCGCGTTTCCTAAAACGATTCCATGGCAAAACGGCTTCTTTCACACTAATGCCCTGCGCCTGTCCATCTCCGGATTCTGGCAACATGCCCTCAGCGCGAAGTTGTTCGATGCTCTTTCCTAACGAAATTTGTGCTGCAGCTTTAGCCAGCGGCACTCCAATTGCCTTACTGACGAATGGAACAGTTCGAGAGGCGCGTGGATTTGCTTCTAGTACGAAGAGAGTTCCATCTTCTATTGCAAATTGAATGTTCACTAAACCTCGGACGCCCACTCCTCGCGCAATCTTCTCCGTAGCGTGGCGAATTTCCCTCAAGGACTCAGCACTCAGGTCCACCGGAGGCAAAACGCATGCTGAATCTCCTGAATGTATTCCAGCTTCTTCGATATGTTCCATGACTCCAGCGAGGAAAAGTTCCTGGCCGTCGAATAGAGCATCTACATCAAGTTCTGTTGCATGATCCAAGAAACGATCTACCAGAACTGGATGGTCAGGACTAATCTCGGTAGCGCGCGAAATATAACTTGCTAGCGCTTCATCGTCGTAGACAATTTCCATGCCTCTTCCACCTAAAACATATGAAGGTCGGACGAGCACTGGATATCCAACCCTTTCTGCAATCGCGGATGCATCGTCATATGAATAGGCAAGTCCAAATTCTGGGGCACGCAATTGTTCACGATTTAGCAGAGCGCCGAACTCTCCTCGATCTTCGGCTATGTCGATAGCCGAAGGGCTGGTACCAACTATTGGAACACCCGCATCCTCGAGCGCTTTTGCTAGCCCCAAGGGAGTTTGCCCACCGAGTTGTACAACTACGCCTGCGACCGGCCCAACTGCAAGCTCGGCTCGATAAATCTCCATTACATCTTCAAAGGTAAGTGGTTCGAAATAAAGTCGATCTGAGGTGTCGTAATCTGTTGACACAGTCTCGGGATTGCAGTTGATCATGATTGTTTCATAATCCATCGCCTTTAGGGCGAAGGCTGCATGCACGCAGGAGTAATCGAATTCCACTCCCTGCCCAATTCTGTTTGGTCCACTTCCGAGGATAAGAACTGCAGGTTTTGTCCGTGGCTCTACTTCGCTCTCTTCGTCATAACTGGAGTAGTGATATGGAGTAAGCGCTTTGAATTCAGCTGCACACGTATCCACCGTCTTATATACGGGATGAATTCCAAAACCCTCACGCTTACGACGAATATCGCTCTCCTTCAAGGCGACAATTGAGCCAATCTGATGATCTGAAAAACCTAATCGCTTCGCACGTTTCAATAATGTAGCGGTCAACTCTCCAGGCTCTGACAATTCTCGAGCCATCTCATTAATTTGCTCGATTTGATCTAGGAACCAGGGATCAATTTTTGAAGCTTCATGAACTCTAGCAACTCCAGCACCCAGATAGAGAGCTCGCTGCACGTGATGGATTCGCATTTCTGTCGGGGTTTTGGATGCCTCTAATTCATATTCGAGATCACCTTCCGGTGAGAAATCGAATGTGTATCCCTTCTTCTCGAGTGAGCGCATCGCCTTCTGTAGCGCTTCAGGGAAGCTCCTACCGATTGCCATGGCCTCACCCACACTCTTCATCGTGGTGGTTAATCGAGGATCAGCGGCGGGAAATTTTTCAAAATTAAACCGTGGAATTTTTACAACCACATAATCAAGTGTTGGTTCGAACGAAGCTGGAGTCTCTTTCGTAATGTCGTTTTGAATCTCATCCAACGAATACCCAATTGCCAATTTCGCCGCTATTTTCGCGATAGGGAAACCTGTCGCTTTAGATGCCAGCGCGCTCGAACGGGAAACCCGTGGATTCATCTCAATGACCACGATTCGACCATTGTGCGGGTTGACGGCAAATTGGATATTGCATCCGCCAGTATCTACCCCCACAGAGCGGATGATGTTGATAGCAAGGTTTCGTAGTTTCTGATACTCAACATCGGTCAGCGTGAGAGCAGGGGCGACTGTTATCGAATCTCCAGTATGCACGCCCATAGGATCAAAATTCTCAATCGAACAAATCACAACGACGTTGTCCTTGTAATCTCGCATCATCTCAAGTTCAAATTCTTTCCATCCGAGAATAGATTCTTCGATGAGAACTTCAGTTGTTGGGCTGTAACGGAGCCCAGCGCCAGCAATCTCTCGGAGTTCTGACTCATCTTTAGCAATCCCTGAACCCAGTCCGCCCATCGTGAAGGAAGGTCTAACAACGACTGGATAATTGAATTCATGAGCAGCAGCGATACATTCCTCTATGGTGTGACATATCTGAGATCGAGCTGACTCGCCGCCAATACTCTCAACTATTCCCTTGAATATCTCGCGATTCTCACCTCGATTGATTGCCTCCACGTTGGCACCAATGAGACGAACCCCGTACTTGTCTAATACTCCTGCTTCATGGAGTCTTATCGCGGTGTTGAGCGCAGTCTGTCCTCCCAAGGTTGCAAGAAGGGCATCGGGACGTTCTTTCTCAATGACTTTCGTGACGAATTCGGTGGTGATGGGTTCGATATACGTAGCATCAGCGAACTCGGGGTCAGTCATAATCGTTGCAGGATTGGAATTAATGAGGATTACACGTAAACCCTCAGATCGAAGAACTCGACAGGCCTGTGTACCTGAATAATCAAACTCACATGCCTGTCCAATGACGATTGGTCCTGACCCGATGACCAAGACGCTCTTGATATCGCTTCTTTTCGGCATCAGCGTCTACCCTCCATCAAATGTAAGAATCTATCGAAGAGATAGGCCGCATCATGGGGACCGGCCGCTGCTTCAGGGTGGTATTGCACGCTAAATCCTGGGCGGTCGAGAAGTTCAAGGCCCTCGACTACTTGGTCATTGAGATTAATATGCGAAACGCGTCCTCTCCCAAAAACTGTATCGAATACCCCTTCAACTGGGGCCTGAACCGCAAATCCATGGTTATGTGCGGTGATTTCTACCTTGCCACTGGTTTTATCGAGAACAGGTTGATTAATGCCGCGATGGCCAAAACGCAATTTATACGTCTCGAAACCGAGCGCACGACCAAATATTTGATGTCCAAAACAAATTCCAAAAACGGGAATCTCGCGCTGGAGAATCTCCCGGACCAATTCCACAGTTGTCTGCATGGTTGATGGATCTCCTGGGCCGTTGGAGAGAAAGATTCCATCCGGGCGCACTGCCAGTAACTCGTCAAGCGTGGCATTGAAGGGAAAAATATGTACTTCAATTCCTCGCTCTGACATGAGGCGAGGAGTTGCACCTTTGATGCCGAGATCAAGGGCCGCGACAGTTGCTCTTTTTTCACCTATAGCCCGAACTACATACTTCTTCTCAATTGATACTTCGGCCACGAGATTGGCGCCAACCATCTCTGGTGATTTACGAACTCTTCTGATCATCTCTTCTCGGGATAGCGCTTCACCTGAAAAGATTCCCACTCGCATCGCACCACAGTCGCGTAGATGTCGAGTGAGCGCGCGAGTATCAATACCTGAAATTCCTACAACGCCGCTCTCTGCTAATTCGCTCTCCAAATCCCGCTCAGAGCGCCAATTACTTGAGATGTGCGATGGATCGCGGACCACAAATCCTGAAACCCAGATTCGACGTGATTCCTCATCTACGGTGTTCATGCCGGTATTTCCGATGTGTGGAGCGGTCATGACCACTACCTGACGGAAATAGGAGGGGTCAGTCAGAGTCTCTTGATACCCGGTCATGCCAGTTGCAAAAACTGCTTCCCCGAAAGTCTCCCCTTCTTTTGCCCACGCCTGCCCCTCAAATATTCGACCATCATCAAGGACTAGGTATGCGCTCTTTCGATTCTTCATAACGGATTCACCAAATCTCCCTTTGCAACCACTAAGTTGCCGTGGAGGAAGGTGTACATCACTTGTCCTGGCAGAGTTCGATCAAAATAAGGATTGTTCATACTCTTGCTAGCACTTCTTATCTCACTCACCTTGCGACGGGCAGCGGTGTCATAAAGCACGATATTTGCCGGAGCGTCTTTTGTGATCCCTAAACCATGATGAGTCAGGCGTCCAATTTTTGCCGGTGCTGTAGACATACGTTCTGCAATAGTCTTCCAATTACTTAATCCACTTTCGATGATGCTCTCCTGTACAACCGAAAGGGCTGTTTCTAAGCCAACCATTCCATTGGCTGCCTCACTCCATTCGCACTCTTTACTCTCTTTCGGATGTGGAGCGTGATCTGTTGCGACGATATCAATCGTGCCATCCACCAACGCCGTTCGGAGCGCCTGCACATCACGTTCGGTACGAAGTGGAGGATTAACTTTGAAGACTGGGTTATAACTCTCGGCCGCGCTGTCAGTGAGTAAAAGATGATGTGGAGAAACCTCTGCCGTCACCATTATCCCTCGCGCTTTAGCCCATCGAATGATTTCAACGCTACCTGCAGTCGAGACATGACATATGTGTAAACGGGCCTGAACGTGCTCGGCTAGAAGTACATCTCGGGCGATTATTGCCTCTTCGGCTACCGCTGGCCATCCTGCCAATCCCAATCGCGCAGAGACCACACCTTCGTTCATCTGGGCATTTTCGGTAAGTCTGGGATCCTGGGCATGCTGGGCAATCACTCCGTCAAACTGTTTAACGTATTCGAGAGCTCTTCGCATCACCAATGAATCAAAAACGCATTTTCCATCATCGCTAAAAACTTTGACATTTGCCATTGAGTGGGCCATTGCACCAAGTTCTGCCAATTGCGCACCATTGAGACCTTGAGTTACCGCGCCCACGGCAAAGACATCGCAATATCCTGCCTCACGTCCAAGTCGAACCACCTGTTCGACCACGCCT
>JBEAMN010000091.1:0-4671 GCA_041165945.1 Actinomycetota bacterium | reverse complement strand
TAGATCGAATGGATATCGAGCGCGAGCGAGGCATCACTATTAAGTCTCAGGCGGTGCGCCTTCCTTGGCGTACTGATGGCACCGATTACATCCTTAACATGATCGATACGCCAGGGCACGTGGATTTCACCTACGAAGTCTCACGTTCGCTGGCTGCTTGCGAGGGCGCATTGTTACTCGTGGATTGTGCTCAAGGAATCGAAGCGCAGACGTTAGCTAATTTGTATCTTGCGATGGAAAATGATCTCACCATCATTCCCGTGTTGAATAAAATTGATCTACCAGCAGCGCAGCCTGAGAAATTCGCAGATGAATTAGCGCGATTGATTGGTTGCGACCCCAGTGATTGCATCAAAGTTTCGGGCAAGACTGGCGATGGAGTAGAGCACCTACTTGATGAGATTGTCCGACGTATTCCTCCACCACAAGGCGATGCGAACGCGCCAGCCCGCGCGTTGATCTTTGACTCTGTTTACGATGTCTATCGCGGTGTTGTCACCTACGTTCGCGTCGTTGATGGTCGCCTGCGCGATCATGATCAAATCCAAATGTTCTCCACGGGAATCAAGCACGAGATGTTAGAAGTAGGTGTCATTTCGCCTGAACCGATTCCAAGTAAGGGATTGGGAGTGGGCGAGGTGGGTTACTTGATTACTGGCGTGAAGGATGTTCGTCAGTCGCGTGTGGGCGATACCGTCACTACGGCGAATAAGCCGACTCAAACTGCGCTCGCCGGCTATAAAGATCCGATTCCGATGGTCTTCTCTGGGCTCTATCCACTCGATGCATCGGAATATCCAACGCTTCGCGAAGCCTTAGAGAAGTTGCAGCTTAATGATGCTGCATTGGTATTCGAGCCCGAGACTTCGGCGGCACTTGGCTTTGGATTCCGATGTGGCTTCCTTGGCTTATTACATATGGAGATTGTCCGCGAACGTTTAGAGCGCGAAGCTAATCTCTCCTTGATTTCAACAGCGCCAAACGTGGTCTATCACTTGACTTTGGAGGATAGTCGCGAAGTTGAGGTGACTAATCCCAGTGAGTTTCCCGATGGAAAAATTGCAGAGGTGCGCGAACCAATCGTGCGCGCAACCATCCTTGCTCCAAGTGAATTCATAGGATCGATCATGGAGCTCTGCCAAGGTCGGCGCGGCATCCTGCAGGGAATGGATTATCTCTCTGAGGATCGGGTGGAGATTCGCTACACCTTGCCACTTGGCGAGATTGTCTTTGACTTCTTCGATAACTTGAAGTCACGGACCCGCGGATATGCCTCACTTGATTATGAGCCCATTGGCGAGGCCGCTGGCGATTTGGTCAAGGTTGATATCTTGCTTCAAGGAGAAAAAGTTGATGCCTTTAGCGCTGTCATTCACAAGGAAAAGGCTTACGCCTACGGTGTGATGATGACAGCCAAGTTGCGAGAATTGATTCCGCGACAACAATTCGAAGTTCCTATTCAGGCCGCGATTGGTTCGCGAATCATCGCGCGCGAGAATATCCGCGCGATTCGAAAAGACGTTCTTGCAAAGTGTTACGGCGGTGACATCAGTCGTAAGCGTAAACTTCTTGAGAAGCAAAAAGAAGGTAAGAAGCGAATGAAGATGGTTGGCCGTGTTGAGGTTCCACAAGAAGCGTTTATCGCTGCACTCTCAACCAGTGACGAAGCCGATAAGGCTAAAGCAAAGAAATAAGTCGGTCGTTTGCTATCGCAACTATAATTGCGAGTAAGGTGAGATGGCCACCGTAGATTGTTAGTGGGTAACGCCCCACAAATGCCAAAGGTTCAATAAGTTTTGCAGTGCGGCGCTCGCGCCATAACCAATCAAGTGGAGCCTTTGAGATAAGTACTCCTGCTCCTAAGAAAATTGCAAGTTCGCCAGGTTGGAATCCTTGCCAAGGAAGCATCCAGTAGGTGGTTTGCGTGTAACCAACAATCATGGTGATGATGGGAAAGCGCACAATTAATCGCCACGCGATTGCTAGTAGAGCCCAGACCATGAGGATTTCCGGGAAGTTGAAATCGGGCCAGAACAATCGCGTCATGCCATTGAGGGCAATGGCCAATGCGAGGACTTGAGCCCAGCGTTTAATTCTCAGGCCATACATTCCCCAGACAATTCCTGAAGCAATCATGAAGAGTGGCATGGAAAAGCGGGTGGCTGTGAGTCGAGAGTATTCGACGAAGTTGCTCTCTATTCCTATAGATTCGAGCGCAGAGAGGATGTGATCGAAGATCATGATGATAATTGCTAATCCACGCATCCCATCAAGGAGTGCAATTCGAACTTTGAGTGAGTCTGACACTACGTTGCTATCCTTCACTTCTTTTTCGAATAACCCTTGGGACACTTTGGCTTTGAGCCGCTGACTAACTTAATTTGCTTGCCCCTAACGCATTTCACAGTGATATTTCGCACGGTTGGTTTGGTACCTACTGAAGCGATAGTGGGAGTATCTTGTAGAAGTTTGACCTTGATAGTTGGGCTAGAAAAAGTGAAGCCATTTGCAGATAAATAAATCCATGATTTATCGGCATTCGTCCTAATGGATTCTGTAGTGATATTTTGCGTGGATCCATCCGAAGCGGTGATCGACACGCTGGCTCGAATTGGGGCATCCGTGAATCCGTACAGACATCTGGCAAATTCACCATAGAGGGCTAAGTCGTATGTTCCTCTAAATTCTGTGATTCCATCTTCAAGGTGATGGGCGCCGCCAACGCGATAATTCAGCGTTCCATTTTCGAACGAAGGCGGGCCAGGGTCATATGTCGGTGCATTCGTGGTTACCATCCCAAGTAACTTAGATTTGTCGTTAAAGCACGGGCTACCGACGCCCACGACACCGCCGCTACCAAATTTCCACAGTGAAGTTACCAGTGGGCCAGATTTTACAAATGATTCGAAAGCTTTGAAGTCCGGCATCGCATATTGTGGCCATGGACCTAGATCTACGGTATCGCCACTCGCGATTTCGCTCTCCGCCAAATTCGATCGCCGAGTCTTCCAATAACTTTCGATTGCTGGATATTTTCCCAAATCTTTTTTGGCGACGAACGCATAAATGCTAGGAACATCGATTGGCTCAGCAATAACTTGAACGGAGTTTACCTCCTTATTGAACGGAATAACGTCGATTGCTACGTTCTTCATCCGTCCAAATAGGAATCCGGTTAACCGGTTTGTGACTCGTATGGAGAGCCAAACTTTCGCTCCATCAGGGAAATTTCCAATGGAGGCGCATATTGAATCGTCCTGCCACAAACACTTGTCGCCAGGTTTGTAAGTGTCAATTCTAGTCGGATGCACGGATGCCGTGAACGCTCCAAGAGTGAATAGACATTTACTAGGCTCACCAGAGCAATTCTTCTTTGGGAAGTTCTGCAGATCTAAATGAACATTGACTGCATACATATCCGTTGCTAGTGAGTTGTTGATACCTAGGGTGCGCCAGATACTTATTCCACCTCCAGCGGGCAAGCCAACATCCAAATTTGCCGGTGTTTTCCTCGTGGAACGCTCGCTGACAAGAGTGGCAGTAACGAATTCTTTTGAGGGTAAGGAAATTTTTAGAGAGTCAATGCAATTATCGCTTGATGCGGTAGCGCAAGGTGGGAGTATGACATTAGCGGCGATTGAATCAGCGTCCTTGCATCTGTCATCTGTTACAGATTCACACTCTGATACGCGCGTGAATAACCCACTCGTTGATCCTTCAGCGTAGGAGTAATTCTTGATCCATGAGGAATTTCGGACATCTGCAGTGAGCGCTTCAGATGATCTGAAGCCTAAAGAGGGAATCGCAGGCCAAGGCGGATTGCTGGCAGTTGCTGGAAGTTGCGCAGCGAATAAGAGCAGAGAAGAGATAACCAGGGTGGCAAATCTCCAGCGTGAGTGCATGTGATGAGGTTACTCTGAATAGGAATAAACTAGAGCGGTGGCGGAAGATAAGTCAGCGAGAAATTTGAGTTTCTATGTCCATATTCCTTATTGCGTAAAGCGGTGTGGGTATTGTGACTTCAACACCTATACCCCCGGCGAGCTCAAGAATGGTGTCGATTCAGTAGCGGCCGTCTCTGAGGGCTATATCGATGCGCTGCTTGCAGAGCTTTCCCTCGCACAACGACGTGTGGGCAAGCGCGAGATTTCGACAATCTTTTTTGGTGGCGGCACGCCTACCCTTCTTCCGCCGGCACATTTAGGCCGAGTACTTGACGCTCTTGATGATTCTTTTGGTTTGGCGAGCAATTGCGAAATCACCACTGAGGCAAATCCGGATTCGGTCGATGCGACATCATTGAAGCAATTACGCGAGGTGGGCTTTAACCGTATTTCATTCGGTGTGCAATCAGTTAAAGCTCATGTATTGCAAGTTCTCGATCGAACACACAATTCTGCACGAGTAGGTGAAGTAGTTCAGGCGGCTAGAAGTGCAGGCTTCTCATCGATAAGTCTGGATTTGATTTACGGAACACCGGGGGAGAGTGTGGACGATTTCATGGAGTCAATCGATTTCGCCCTCGCCCTTCCTGTAGATCACTTAAGCGCTTACGCACTGATTGTGGAGCAGGGGACGAAGTTTGGGGCAGCAGTTCAGCGTGGCAAGCTCAGTATGCCAAAGGACGACGAGACGGCAGAGAAGGAGGTGGCACTGGCTGCACGCGGGGGG
>JBEAMN010000090.1:0-8436 GCA_041165945.1 Actinomycetota bacterium | reverse complement strand
GGAATCTGCTCCACATATCATCAAGATTCCCCGAGTCTTCTGGCATCTCCATCAAACCGCAGAGGCTTCCTCCGATTGTGGGGACTGGGGTATTCGGATCAAATTCGTAGGTGAGCGAACCCTTTGGGCTTGTTGATTCTTTGGTATTTAGGGAACCATCGTGATGTAAGTAGAACTTCGTTGACTTACTCCGCTCCAACGGCCAATGTGGTTCTTTGCGCCACTTTCCACCATGGAAGTATTTTCCTTCAGGTGTTCTATGTCCATCTCCTCCACCCATGACGAAAATCTCTACTGGTCGCTCTTCTCTATGTTGAGACGTACCCTTCAAATGTTGATCGAAATAACTCAATTGTCGTTCAAAATAATGTGCAACCCCCCAAACGGATGCAGGACCAAAATCTACATCTCCAGTAAAAGTGGAATCTCCTCGCATGCCCACATGCGACCAAGGTCCCATCACCATTCTTTGTGGGCTTTTATTCTTACGGGACATTGCAGTGAAATAATCAGTCATTGCAGTTGCATAGGGATCAAACCATCCCCCCGAGTAAAACCCCGCGATATCGGCGTGCTCGGAATAGAAGGCTTCGAAGTTGTTACATTTTTGCGCCCAGTACTCGTCGTACTCACCGCGGGTGTAATAATCGAAGAGAACTTGCTCAAGTCGCGGCACCACTGCAAGCGGAGTCTTTCCTCTCTGCCACGGAGTTTGCGTTACTAGTTCTCGCATTTTTCGGAGCCCATCCCAAACAATCTTCTGAGCGGCAGGATTATCTGCGATTTCTAATTCATCTTGAGCATGCACAAAGAGCGCCCAGAACATATGCAACTGCATCGCGCCACCTTCGCGAGCCTGATGGAAATAATTATTTGTTGGCGTCACATCTGGCCAAATAGCCGTTAGGTGTGGCGGACGTTCCAGTGCCGCAGCAACTTGAGTGACCGCGGCGAATGAGCTTCCAACCATTCCTACTTTTCCGTTAGACCATGGTCGACTCGCGATCCACTCAATCGTGTCGTATCCATCAATTCCCTCATGGGGATTTACCGTGTGGAAATACTGACCGATTCCCTCAGATTTGTATCGCCCGCGGAGATCTTGCAATACAACTGCATATCCTCGAGTCGAGAAATATTCACCGATTTCTATATAACGTAAATCGCTCTTGTTATATGGGGTACGACAGAGAATTGTCGGAAATGGACCTGCCAGAGCTTCGCCATCTACAGCAGGGCGATAAATATCCGTGGCAAGCCCGACTCCATCGCGCATGGGCACTAAGACGTTCTTTGCAACGACTATTGGCTTCAAGGATTGAGTCGTACTCATGAGCACCTCTGTTCGAACTGTCGCACCGCTGCGGGCTGTGAACGTGAGGAAATCCTAGCCCCTCAACCTGCTCTATTTCCTTTGTTAGAATCAATGTCATGGGGCTCCAGAAAGTAATTCTCTACTACGGTTTTGCGCCGGTGGTAGATCCAAACGCGGTCAAACTCTGGCAACTTGCCCTTTGTGAATCCTTGAATCTCAAGGGACGGATTCTCATATCACCTCATGGAATAAATGGAACGCTTGGTGGCGACATTCAAGATTTGAAGAAATACGTCAAAACGACCCGCCAATATCCAGGCTTTAAGAAAATTGACTTCAAGTGGTCTCACGGCACTGGAAATGATTTCCCTAGACTTAGAGTCACCGTCAAAAAAGAATTAGTTTCGTTTGGTCATCCTGATGAAATTCAAGTGGATATCAACGGTGTAATCAATGGCGGAATTCACCTCAAACCAAAAGAGGTCCATAAACTCGTCGAAGAGCGTGGAGAAGATGTGGTCTTTTTCGACGGTCGAAATGCCTTCGAAGCGAAGATTGGAAAATTCAAGAATGCAGTGGTCCCCGACACCATAACCTCGCACGATTTCGTTAGAGAGATCGAGAGCGGAAAATACGATCACTTAAAATCAAAACCGATAGTCACATACTGCACTGGCGGAATTCGCTGTGAAATCCTCTCTGCGGTAATGAAGAAACGTGGTTTCGAAGAGGTTTACCAAATAGAGGGTGGAATAGTTCGTTATGGAGACAAGTACAAAGACTCAGGGCTCTGGGAAGGCTCGCTCTATACCTTCGACAATCGAATGACCATTGACTTTAGCAAGGAAGCAAAAGTCATCGGTGAGTGTGAAAAATGTCAATCTCCCACGAAAGATTTCTATAACTGCGCTGAATCTGTCTGTAATGAACTGATTTTGCTCTGTGAGGCTTGTGGTGAAGCAGGAGAGAACCTACGATGCAACCACTCCTCCGTGCGGAGCAATCGAAAGGAACTAATCGGTTAACTATGGATACTCCATCATCAAATACCGGTAATTCCGGTCGCCGAAAATTCCTCGCTATCGTCGCGGGTGTCGCGTCGGCTTTCTTTATTGGCGATAAAGCTTTGGCGGCAAAGAAGCCCGTTGCGAAGAAGAGCAAAAAGAAACCAGTGAAGAAAGCTCCCGTAAAGAAGGCGCCTGCGAAACCGGTAGCCAAAACGACGCCTTCACCGAAAGCATCCGCAACCCCCTCTCCAACTCCATCAGAGAGCGCATCACCAACTGCCTCGCCCTCGCCATCCCCAACTCCTACTGACTCCCCCTCACCCGCTGCTTCTGCATCTGCGGCACCTGCCCCAGTAGTGCCCGCAAATGCAAAAGCATTAACAGTCGCGGGAAAATCGCTAACAACTTCTGAATTAGCAATCGGAGCAACGACTGCAGCGACCTTCCCTAAAAACGGAGTGACCACCGCGGTATTGGTAACACGTGTGGATCAAAGTACTTATGTAGCTCTCAAGCCAGTCTGCACACATGCCGGCGGGCCAGTCGAACTTTCCGGCGGTTCGCTTGTATGCATTTGGCATAACTCTCGCTTCAACCAAAAGACGGGTGCAGTGATAAATGGCCCGGCTGATTCTCCGCTACCAAAAGAGAATGTCTCTTTAATTGGCGATACCGTCTATTACGTTCCTTAAATTTGTTTAACCTTCGTCGATGAAGTGATATTCCTCGACGTACTTCACACCATATTTGGGATCTGCCTCTTTGAGGAATTCACGCCAAATGTAACCATCCATCTCTATGGAATCGTTGGGGTGAAGATCGCGATGCGTACGAAGCATGTTATCTAGTGGTGTGCGGTGAATTGTAATTGCGGAGAACTTTCGATCAATCACGGGAGTGATATCTACTGCTCGATTGACGAGTTGAGGGCCACGAGCAACTAGATACTTTCGCGTCACGAACTTTGGTTTCAATCCAAGGTCAGAAAGCTCAGGCAGATCCAAATGCCGACCAGCAGTCCAACAAGCCTGTTCGACAGCGTGACCTGTGATGTAGTGGTCAGGATTTTCTTCGTAATGTCCCCACGGATCAAATGAAATCACCGTATCGACTTGCAAGAATCGAAATAGGGTAATCAATCGATGTCGGATTTCAGAGAGTTGTCCATGTTCGAGATAGTGATTCTTGTAATCGAACGAATAAAGTTTCTTCAAACCGAGAAAATTGGTTACTTCGACTGTCTCGTTGTAAAGACGATAAACCGTATCCGCCATAGAGAGATCATAAGAATCCATCTCATCATTGGTAGTCTTGATGAAATATCCGGTATATCCCTCAGATAGCAGTTTCATAGTGAGACCTCCGGCGAGTATTGCCAGGTCATCCGAGTGGGCAAAAACCGCTGCAAAGACCCGATTACGGTTATCGGTCTTTGAATCCCATCTTTCAAGGGTCACTTCTGATTCCATCGCCGAACTGTAAGAGATATCGGCTTGGTAGTCTAGAACCCGGCATTTAAAGCAGTTGAAACCGAAAGGCGCCTGATGAGCATTTACGATTCACTTGGAATTAAAACTCGAATCAATGCTGCCGCCTGCTACACGGCACTTGGTGGATCAATAATGCCAACAGAGGTTGTCGCGGCAATGAATGATGCTGCGAAATCATTTATTTCACTCCATGAGTTACAAGAGAAAGCTGGGGCAAGAATTGCGCAGCTTACAAAAAATGAGGGTGCATTTATTACTACCGGTGCAGCCGCTGGAATCGTACTCTCCATACTCGCATGTCGAACACGTGGTGATTTAGTAGAGATTCAAAAGATAATTGATGGTAATTCAAAGCGCTCTGAGGTAATTATGTTCGCGGGTCAGCGCATTCCATATGACTCAAATATTAGAGTCGCTGGCTCTGAATTAGTAACTGTAGGTGATGCGATTCAATCCTTCGATTATCAACTCGAAGCAAAAATCAATGAATTTACCTCTGCTATTTTCTTCTGTGCCGGTGCACATTTGGCTTCCGCTGCGCTCACACTTGAGAAGACAATCGAAATCGCAGCCAAGTACTCAGTTCCAGTTATCGTTGATGCTGCCGCGCAATTACCTCCTGCATCCAATCTCTGGCGCTTCACAAATGAATTGGGTGCAGACTTGGCAATATTCAGTGGTGGGAAAGCCCTCCGCGGACCGCAATCAAGTGGATTGGTAGTAGGGAGAAAAGAATTCATCGAAGCCATACGGGTCAATGCAGCCCCTTATCCACGCCTTGGTCGCGGTTTCAAAGCCAGTAAAGAGGAAATTGCTGGCCTGCTCACCGCCCTCGAGCTCTACCTAAAAAGAGACCATGAGGCAGATTGGCAACGCTGGAGCAAAGTTGTAGATAGTTGGGTGGGAGTTTTGACGAGCAAATCTTCGTGCACGATTTGGCGCGACGATGTCAATGAAGCCGGTCAACCAACACCGCGAGTTGCCATTCAACTAAAAGAGCCAACTGCGCTCGATGTCATTGCAAAGTTGCAGAGTTTAGATCCGATTGTCGAAGTTGTTCACGACTCTAGGCGGATGGTTTGGATCAGTCCAGATTCACTTCAACCAGGTGAGGAAGAGATAGTTCCTACGCAGTTACTCAAAGCCTTACCCTATTAATTAACCACTAAATAGATGCTTGGTAAATGCTTTCAATTGCTTGATCTAAGACTCCATCGAAATCAGCCGCGCTCTGTTGAGCGCTCAATCCTTCGGTGAGTGCGCGCGAGAAGCTCGCAATCACTCCATCGTTCTTGGCGAGCATCGCGTTAGCATCTTCACGAGAGTATCCGCCTGACAGCGCAACAACTCGAAGGACTCGTGGATGTTCAACCAACGGTCTGTAGAAATTCGTCTGTGAGGGAAGAGTCAATTTCAACATCACTTGCTGGTCATCTGATAATTTATCAAGTTCTTTGATGATTTCAGCTCTGAGTAATTCCTCGCAGCGTTCCTTCTCGGGGCTTTTGATATCAACTTCTGGCTCAATAATGGGCATCAAGCCACCATCAAGAATGCTCTTGCCTAAATCAAATTGTTGGGAGACAACCGCAGCAATCCCTTTGGGATTTGCCAATTTGATAACTGAGCGCATCTTGGTTCCAAAGACTCCGTGAGAAAGAGCGCTCGATATTCGTGCGCCAAGTTGCGGGATAGGTTTCATGACTTGCGCACCATCAACTTCATCGGCCAAACCGTTGTCAATTTTCAGGAAAGGAACAATTCCTTTCTTTTGCCATAGAAACTCTGCACTTCCCATCCCATCAATCTGACGATCCATAGTCATTTCAAAGAGGATAACCCCCAGAATTCGTTTGCTCGTAAAAACAGGACTCTTGATGATTCGCGCGCGCATCGCGTGAACTAGATCAAACATTTCTGATTCGGAGGAATATGCGCTCTCCTCAACCCCATAGAGTTTGAGGGCTTTTGGAGTACTACCGCCGCTTTGATCCAAGGCTGCTATAAATCCTTTACTGGATTTCACCTGGCTTAATTGATCCTCGTATAGCGACATCATTCTCCATTCCGACTGAAAAATAGCCTAGATGCTCTCTTGTTCGTCGTCTAATTCAGCAACTAACCGGAATTCACCGGAACCTAATTGTCCTTGTTTCGTGTATATCTCTAATTTGGCGCGGGTATCTGCAATATCTAAATTGCGCATGGTCAACTGACCAATTCGGTCGGTAGGTCCAAATGCCGCACTCTCAGTACGTTCCATCGAGAGCTTTTCGGGGTGATAACTCAAATGAGGTCCAGAGGTGTCGATAATCGAGTAGTCATCTCCCCTGCGAAGACGGAGGGTTACCGAACCAGTAACTGCACTTGCCACCCATCGTTGCAGTGACTCACGGAGCATGAGCGCCTGAGGATCAAGCCATCGTCCTTCGTATAGCAATCGCCCTAATCGACGTCCCTCTGCATGATAATTCGCAATGGTATCTTCATTATGAATAGCCGAAATCAAACGTTCATATGCAATGAATAACAGCGCCATTCCTGGTGCCTCGTAAATACCTCGGCTTTTTGCTTCAATGATTCGATTTTCAATTTGATCACTCATTCCCAATCCATGTCGCCCACCAACAGAATTAGCTTCGCGCATGAGTGATACCGAATCATCGAATTTCTTTCCATTGATTGCTATTGGCCGCCCTTGGTAGAAATCAATCTTCACATCTTCACTCTTAATTGTTATCGAAGAGTCCCAGAATCGAACGCCCATGATGGGCTGAACTATCTCTACGGAGGCGTCGAGCAATTCAAGTTGTTTTGCTTCATGGGTTGCACCCAAGATATTTGCATCGGTGGAGTAGGCCTTCTCGGTGCTATCGCGGTATGGCAGCTTCTGTGCAACTAGCCACTCTGACATCTCTTTTCGCCCGCCCAATTCACGGACAAAATCTTGATCTAACCAAGGTTTATAAACGCGCAATTGTGGATTGGCTAAGAGTCCATAACGGTAGAAACGCTCGATGTCGTTGCCTTTGTATGTTGAGCCATCTCCCCAGATTGATACCTGATCATCGAGCATCGCCCGCACGAGCAGAGTTCCAGTGACAGCGCGCCCTAATGGCGTCGTATTGAAGTACTGCTTCCCACCCGAACGAATGTGGAAGGCTCCACATGAAATTGCTGCCAAGCCTTCCTCCACGAGGAAGTCTTTACAATCGATGAGTCTGGCGATTTCTGCTCCATACTCTTTTGCTCGCCCTGGGACAGCATCGATATTCGGTTCGTCGTACTGCCCTAAATCTGCGGTATAGGCACATGGAATGGCACCGTTAGCGCGCATCCACGCAACTGCAACTGAGGTATCAAGGCCACCAGAGAAAGCGATACCCACTCGCTCTCCTTTGGGAAGCGAGGCCATGACTTTGGACATAGGTACAGCCTAACCGAATCAACTCACGCGAGGTAGCCGCCGACACCCTCCATGAAGCCAAGCACCCCGGATTAAACGAGTACTGCCAATACGATAACTAGCGATATTACGCTCAAATATGAGATTGACCCATGAAATATTTTTTCGGCAGTCTTACTCCGCTGGAGGCTGTCATTGGTTCGAAGTTGAGCAACTAGATAGAGGAAGTAACCACCAATACAGACAGTCACACTAAAATACCACCACGGCAACTCAGCAATCACTCCCAATACGAGTGAGGAAGTAATCATGGCAAATGCATGTCCAAGCATTTGGCGTGTAACGATTTTTTCAGCAGCAACTACTGGAAGCATTGGAATTTTAGCTCGTGAATAGTCATCCGTGTATTTAATAGCTAGAGCCCAAAAGTGCGGAGGTGTCCAGAAGAAAATCACCAAGAATAGCCAGAGCGCGCTCCACGATAAATTATTTGCAACTGCGGCCCAACCAATAAGAACTGGCATACAGCCTGCGATGCCGCCCCACACTATATTTTGCGAGGTTCTTCTCTTGAGTACTGCTGTGTAAATGCCAACATAAAAGGCGATTGCAATCAAAGTGAGGAAAGTTGCCAATGGGTTGGTGAAAATCCAGAAGATTCCTAGCGCCAACACAGCGAGACTTGTTGCAAAAATCAGTGCGGCCTTCGGTGAGACGGAGCCAACAACAAGTGGCCTATTGGAAGTTCGTCCCATTGCAAGATCAAGATCTTGCTCCATCACCTGATTAAATGCATTTGCTGATCCGGCTGCCAGCATGCCACCAATTAATGTAGCGACTGTTAGTTGGAGCGCAGGAATTCCACGTTGAGCCAGCACCATGGCAGGTAGAGTGGATACCAGTAACAATTCCACGACGCGTAACTTCATTAAAGCTAGATATGCACGTGAATTTACAGCAAGCGACACAGCAGAACTCTAGTCGCTGAGTGGAATACCGCCCAACTCCAAGCGCTCCTCGAGTGCAGGTTTGATGCCCCAGAGCGCGCAAGTGTGGCGATACTCACGAAGTTTCTCAGCCTTTCGTCGCTGCGCATTTGACTCTGCATTTACACGAATTGCTCTGACCATCAGGTTTCGAGCCGTGTGATCACCAGAGACAAATTCAAATACGTCAGCGCTAAAGCCCACCAGTTCTAAGATCGCTGCTCGTAAGGCA
>JBEAMN010000089.1:0-3946 GCA_041165945.1 Actinomycetota bacterium | reverse complement strand
ATGACCACCACTTCGGGGAGGGACATGGAAATCCCTGTGCCATTGCAATGTCAAGGATGAAAGCAAATAAGGGCGAAGTCGATACGAACAGACCGATGGTGGAGATGATGGGCATGAGGATGAGCGCGGCCACCGTGTGCGACACGAAAGTAGCCACAATGGAGGTGAAGGAGAGAATCAAGAAGAGCGCCAGCCACTGATTGTTCAAAGGCAGTCCTCGAGTGATGCCGTCAGTGAGGTAATGCAACAAGCCCGATGATTCCACCGCCTAGGTAGGAGGAATGAGTCAAGTGGAGAGATGAAGGAGGAACTGTACAGTACAGTACCTTTCCGAGTACGTTGCCTCCTCCGACGAGGAAGAGAGTGTGCCACGACAACGAGTTGAAGTCCACCTCCGAGAGCATGCCAGTGCCGAACATGGTCGCAACAAAGCAGAGGGAGAGGATGCCGATGTCGCCGAAGACGTTCTTCAAGTAGTAGAAGGAGGCGAAGAGGACGATAGTGAGTAGCGAGAGTACGATGATGGCGGTGTCTTTCTTGCTCATTTGACGGTCTCGCTCGAACACGATCACCGGCACGGTCTTCACGTCCGTGGGGTTCATGACGAGGATTACTGCGAAGGGGTGTGAGTGAGGCGGGTACGAGACAGTAGGTAGGTAGGTAGGTAGGTAGGTAGGTAGGTGTCTTAATCTCACAGAGCATCCACGCGATGAGTGTGCTGAGCACGCAGAAAGGCACCGAGACGCAGATCCACCTTCCGAATGTGACGTTAATGCCCGACTGCTCTAACGACGACACAGCCAGCACGTTCTGCAGACTCGAGATAGGGGTCATCATGCCTACTCACGGCCAGGAGCAGGTCAGGTCAGGTCAGGTTGGTAGGTTAGGGTTATAGCCATGCAGCGAGACCTCCGAAGTTGCAGGCGAAGGCGAGGCCGAGGAGGAGAGTCTTGGAGAATCGCGAATCCGTGGGCAAGTCTCTCACGATTGGCAGGATGACGGTGGTGCAGAGGATCGGTGCGGTGTGGTTGTTGATCCACATGGAGAGGAGGAGACCCAAGAACATGACCGCGAGGATGAACATCAGCGGCTGCTTCCCGAGACGCTCTTGCAGCCACGAAGCGAACCGCAGCTCCAGCTGGCAACTAGAGGGTTATATTGATCTTCAGGTCTGGGTTGACACACAGTTAGGTCAGGGTTATATGACCGGGAGAAGGCCGTGGAGATGGTGTATCCGCCGAGTAGCAACATGGTGGTGTGGTTGAATATGTGGTTGAGAATGAATGAAGCAGCCAGATCCGCCGACATGGACTTCGTGGGGTCTTTGGGATCCTTCAGCACGCCGAGAATTACGACGAGAGGCGGGATAAGCAAGGCGGTGGCGAAGTAGGGGATGGCCTGCCAAAAGACGGAGAGGAGGAGAAGGTGTCGGGGGAAGTGCGGGTGGTGTGTGCGAAGAGGGGATTACCTCTGTTATCCACAGACTCACGACGAAGAGCAAGAGCGCCATGCACCGACTGGCGATCTTGTCGTCGGGGATAATGAGGTTGACGAGTAGGGCGATGCCGAAGACGAGGAGCGAGAGAAGGAGGCCGAAGAGGCGCACGGAGGGGAAGATGTCGTCGTTCGACTTGGTCTGCTGCTCGGTGGCAAACCGCTCCCACTCGATCAACTTATCTCTGCTGACCAAGTTCGTCACTCTGTCCATCAGCTGCACCTGAGCAATTCCATGGAAGAAGAGGAGTGCGTCATGGAGTGAGTCATGGAAAAGGGGGAGCGCAACTCACTGGTTCGAGAGTAATGGCGAAGGGCTGAACCTCAACCGTATGGAGCCAGTTGTCTAGAGTCTTCTCGCCCATAATTTTATCGTACTTTTTTATTATTTTGTAGAATCCAGTCTAAAGTGGTTCGAAATCTATAAGCGAAAGAAGGACGAAAGATAGACAATGGACCTTATTAAGCTCTGAATAAGATCGTAAGGCCGCTAATTCCACATATATGTCCCTGAGACGCAGCAAGTAAGATTGCTCACCGCCTGTGTGATGGGTTCTGTAGGCATTGCTTCTTTGGCTGTGCAAACGAAGGGAAAGGTTGAGTAATTGAGGCAATCGCAACAAGTTTGAAGCAACACCTGTTGATCTCATCGAGCGAAATCCTGAGTTCCGCGAGTTTTCCCACGAAGAAATTGTTAATTTTGTTCATCTCATCGACGATAACCTTGAAGAAGTCGATACTTTCGTCGCTGAAATCCGGTTGTCCCCCATTTCCTTTGCCAGGGGGAATGACAACCGGCGTTTGTAACATGGATTCCGCTATGCGATCATTGATTTGCGTGTTCAATGGAGTGAGTTCGTTAACTGTCTGACCGCCTAGTCCAACCATTTGAATGGACGAGGAGTGACTGCCCCCAAAGCCGCTACTGGGGACATCGGATTGCGAGCCAACACGCTTAAAGCAATAAAACCAATCAAAACCATTATGCGTGTGATATTCTCGACTTACTCGAATCGACGTTTCCTTGTAGCGATCCAAAACAAACTTGCGCCTGTTGATTATTCTTTTCAGTTTGCTATATTGAATATAATAATCCTTCCATGGTTCGTATGTACAAACTTTTAGCTGTTTCCCAAACTTCATTTCTGGTTTAAAAAATGGATCCTGGCTAAAATTATAATGCATAGTATGATGGATTGTAGGTTTTACGATGTTGCATGTTCTTGCCTTTTTTGGATTTTGCACAATCCAAATTGCTTTTTCTCTCTATGGCATTAAGCAAATAACTTCCCATAGACGATGTGACTTTTGCATTCAGGCAGAGATGCGTATCCTTATTCATGGAACGAAGAATGCTTACACGACGATTAGACCGAATGATGTGGTATTTTACAAAGCACTGGGAGAATTAAATGACATCAGCCAGTTAAGATTAGGCGTGCTGACATCTGATATGACTGTCCGGCCATTGTGCCAATTTGAAGACCAGGACCCAACGAAATATTTCGTCGATCCAGACGAGGAGGAAATCAATGCCGAGCAGCTCAAAGAGAAAAAGAAGCTTTTGCGCATAGTAAGTTCGGATCGCTCTGGATCCGCCTACATAATTGAAGAATACATTGACTCAGATGTCTATGTACCGATAAAATCTTTGAAGATTCCGAGCACGAATTCGAGCACGGAAAACAAAGACTCTGTTCAAATACAATCTATAGACAGCCCCGTCAATCGGAATTTAGAAATGGAGATTTTGAAATCCCAGCTGGAGGTAGCAGAGCTGCGATTGAAGATGCTGCAGTTGCAACAGAGGGAGCTCAATGCACTCCAACTGAAGTACATCTCTTCCAAAGCAGCGCCTCCTGCGATTGGACCCTACTCACACGCAGTGGTCGCTAAGGGTTTCATATTCGCCTCAGGCTGCATCGGTCTGGACCCTCAAAGCAAGAAGCTCGTCGTCGGAGGCGTCGAAGCGGAAGCTCGTCAAGCAATCAGGAATTTGGAGTCGATTCTGAAGGACGCAGGTGGCAGCTTGGACTCGATCGTGAAGATCACCTTGCTCTTGCAGGATATACGCGACTTCGCATCAGTGAATGACATCCTCTCTGCCGTCCTGACCAAGGACCGGTACCCCGCGAGGACCACTTTCCAAGCAGGTGCGCTGCCTCTCGGCGCCAAAGTGGAGATAGATGCGGTTGCGGCAAGGAATTGGGAGTAATTTATTGGCTAACACATTCCTTTACGCATTAATGCATAAGGAGCTATACTGTACTATGTTATAATAATTTGTATTGCAGGTAACTAATACCTTACTGTAGGTACGTACCATATACCGTCTAAATTAACACGTGTTATTATGCCGCGCAGTGCGTTAGCTAATGTAGAGCAAATGCGAATATTTATGGTTGCGGTAGCTAATTTAATATTTATTATTATTATGTAGAGCAAATGCGGT
>JBEAMN010000088.1:0-8618 GCA_041165945.1 Actinomycetota bacterium | reverse complement strand
TATGGGCGTTAAATTCGCGCACGCTATGGGCGCACATGTCACAGTCTTTAGCCACTCCGAACGCAAGAAGAGCGATGCGCTCGAGATGGGTGCAGATGACTTTGTCGGAAACCCTAGCGAGGAGTATTTCAAGAAGAACGGCAGCTCCTTCGATCTCATACTCAACACAGTGTCAGTTGATGTTGACCTTGAAAAATATCTCTCGCTCTTGCGACTTAATGGAACTCTCGTGCTCATTGGGCTACCTGGAAAGCCCTATCAGGTTCCCGCAGGAGTGCTCCTTGGTAAGCGTCGAAGACTTGCTGGTTCGATGATTGGTGGAGTACCGGAACTCCAAGAGATGTTAAATTTCTGTGGAAGCAATCAGATCGTCAGTGATGTTGAATTGATCCAGCCCGATTACATCAATAAAGCCTGGGAGCGCACCGTTGCAAGCGATGTCAAATATCGCTTCGTCATTGATGCCTCTAGCTTCTAAAAAACTCCAAACAGATCTCAGATCACTGTGGTTACTACGGTAGCCAAAATTGGAGCGATAAAGAGCGCGGGTAACATATCTCCGATAGCAATGCTTCTGATATTCAGTAGTTTCAAACCTATTCCGATGAGCAGCAATCCCCCAACGCCGGTGATTGCATCTATCTGGTAATCCTGAAGCACGCTACCTAGTAGCGCTCCGACGGCGCTCCATGCGCCTTGATAGATAAGTACGCTTAAAGCCGATGCTGCAACACCCCAACCCAGGGCAGCAGCAAAAGCGATGGCGGCGAAACCATCCATAATGCTTTTGAGAATCAGCAGTTCATTGCCGTTACCTAATCCATCGCTAATACTTCCCAAAATAGCCATCGGACCAATAACGAAGATTAGAGAAGCGGTGACAAAGCCGGTGACAAAGTCCGAGTCACCTTCGCGCGCAAAACGGAGCTTAAGCCGCTCTCCCACTCTATCTAGTCGCTCCTCTATTCGAAGCAAAGATCCAAGAACGCCCCCAATGAGTAGCGCGCCAAGGGTAATCAAAATCGGTTTTCCTGAACCTACCGCTTTCACATATGAACTATTCCAAAGAGCAGCACAAGCGCTCGCACCACTTATAAAGGTGACTAGACCAAGTGCATCGGTAATCAGAGTTCGCGTCTTGTTGGGAATCTTGGATCCAACAGCTACACCAATCAAGGTTCCTAAAAGAATAGTGAGAACATTGACAAGCGTTCCAATCATGAGAATCGCCAGAAAGAAAGCGCACCGATAATCAGACAGTAAATCGCAAAAGGATAGAGAGTGTGGGTCTTAAACCATCGAACTAAGAATGCGATTGAGAGATAGGTACAGATTGCAGAAACAACTGAACCCACGAGGACTGGACCCAGAATATGAGAGATTTCTGGGTCGAAGAGTTTTGGAAGCTTCAAAATACTCGCTCCCACAATCACAGGTGTAGCGATAAGGAATGCAAAATCCGATGCTGCGGAGTGGGATAGGCCTCGTGCCAAACCTGCTGACATCGTGATTCCAAAACGACTTATTCCTGGAAAGAGGGCAGCTGATTGCGCGATACCAATTACCAATGCTTGTCCATTGCCAATCTTTTCAGTATGGGAAAGCTCTCTGGTAATCCGAGATTTTTTATAAACTTCAATAGCAACAAGTAACAAACCGTTGAGAAATAGGAAACCACCTACAGCATAAGGATCGCTGAAAAGTTCTCCTACTTCATCTTGAAAGAGAATTCCTAGCACTCCAACCGGAATGGTGGCCAGAATTATCTTCCAAATTAATTGTTCAGAGGCATCAAAATTCTGTCGTTTCTTAATACTGGTGAAGAATGCCTTAATCAGCACGAGCCAACGATTGCGAAAGAACCAAATTAATGTGAGCGAGCTCGCTAGATGGAGGGCGATAATCATCAACAAGTACGGCGACTCCCCAGAGGTCTCATTGATAAGGAACGCTTTCCAACTTCCTCCAATCCAGGCAGGTACCAGCACAGAGTGCCCTAAACTGGAAATAGCAAATAACTCCGAGAAGCCCTGAAGTACTCCGGTGAGAATCGATTGGAAGTAGGAAACTTCAAGTGATTTCACCTTCATAGGGTACGCGACTACCCTTGAGAAGGTGCGCAGATTCTTCTCTCATTCGATTCCACATACGCCGTGGCGTGCGAGCCATCAGTGGCAACTTTCTCCTTCTCGATCTCTGATCTTGACCATTGGACTCATTGTTTTCGGAATCGGAGATGGACTTTTGATCGTCAGCCACTTAGGCAATGCTCCGTGGAGCGTTCTGGCTCAAGGCCTTTCACTTCGTTTGGGAATTGCGATTGGTTGGGCAACCTTTCTCGTCTCCACCGCAGTCTTGCTTCTCTGGATTCCTTTCAAACAACGTCCAGGAGTGGGTACGGTGGCCAACATTCTTGTCATCGCGATAGCAATCGATCTCACCGTTGCCTGGACCCCGGTGCCTGCCAATCTCGGGTTGCGAATTGCCCTAGTACTCCTGGGTATCGCGCTCGTGGGTGGGGGCTCAGCGCTCTATCTCACCTGTGGTTTAGGACCGGGGCCCCGGGATGGACTCATGACCGCAATTCACTACTCCAGCGGGCTCTCGGTGGCGCGGGTGCGAGCATCGATCGAAGGGTCGGTGTTGGCTCTGGGATGGCTCTTGGGAGGACGAGTGGGGTTCGGCACCCTCGCCTTTGCGCTGGGTATAGGCGCCTCGATTGCCCTCTGGTTAACCCTGGTAGGACACTTGACCAGAAATACTCCCCAGTAACTGAAAATTGGCTGAGCCTGGGGGTAGGTTGAAGGCCTCCCCTCGGTATCACGAGCCGTCATTTCGTGGCGGGGTCGTAAACACCCCCGAAACCAAAATAGTTGAGAGGGATACATGCTCGAATCGTTATTCAAGATATCCGAACGGAAATCCTCTGTTGGCCAAGAGATTCGAGGTGGGTTAGTCACATTCTTCACGATGGCATACATCGTGGCGCTAAACCCCTTGATTCTGGCAACAACAGATGGTGCCGGTCAGTTCATTGGTGGCGGGGATCGAACCAACGCCATCATCATCGTCGCCGCGGGCACCGCACTCATCGCTGGTCTCTTGACCATCCTCATGGGCGCAGTTGCCAACTTCCCATTAGCTCTTGCTACTGGTCTAGGTCTCAACACCTTTGTGGCGGTCTCCATTGCAAAGAATTCAACCTGGGCGCAAGCGATGGGCTTGGTTCTTATAGAAGGCATAGTGATTCTGATTCTGGTTCTCACTGGTTTCCGCGTCGCGGTCTTCAAAGCAATTCCCACGCCACTGAAGGTGGCAATCTCTGTCGGTATTGGTCTTTTCATCGCACTGATTGGACTTGTCGATAGCGGTTTCGTACGTCGTACGCCTAATGCCGTCTGGGGTAGCACTAATTCCAAACCTTCGGCAGTGCCGCTCGAACTCGGTGATGGAGGTCAACTCGTAGGTTGGCCAATCGTGGTCTTCGCGCTCGGACTTTTCCTCACCATCATTCTGATGGTCCGCAAAGTTAAGGGTGCAATCCTTATTGGAATCGTTGTTTCCACAATTCTTGCAATCATCCTTGAGAATGCATTCAAGATTGGAAATAGTTTCGTTAGCCCAACAGAATCCAACCCACGCGGATGGGGCCTCAATACCCCAGTCATCCCCGATAACCTCGTGGCCACTCCGCGCTTTGACACGCTCGGACTTGGTTTCGAAGATATCTTCGGAGCGTTCACCAATCCCAAGACCGGTTTCCTAGCCGCTCTTCTCTTGGTCTTCACCCTTCTCTTGGCTGACTTCTTCGACACCATGGGAACTATGACGGCTATCGGAAGCCAAGCAGGACTCACTGATTCAGAGGGTAACGTTCAGAACGCTAACAAGATTCTTATCGTTGACTCTATTGCTGCCGCTGCAGGTGGCGCAGCCGGAATCTCATCAAACACTTCGTATATCGAATCAGCATCAGGTGTTGGTGAAGGTGCGCGAACTGGTTTGGCTTCGGTTGTCACTGGTATTTGCTTCCTCCTCACCACTTTCCTTGCTCCATTGGTAGCGGTGATTCCTTACGAGGCTGCAACTCCAGCGCTTTTGGTCGTTGGCTTCCTCATGATGGCGCAGGTTAAGGCAATCGATTGGCAAGATCTAGGAATAGGTATTCCTGCCTTCTTAACAATCATCTTGATGCCATTCTCCTACAACATCTCTGTAGGTATTGGAGCTGGCTTCGTCTCTCACGTAGTTATCCGTGCGGTACAAGGTCGTAGCAAAGATGTTCATCCATTGCTCTGGGTCACCTCTCTGCTCTTCATGATCTACTTCCTCAGCTCTCCGATTCGTTCGTGGATTGGCTAGCTAAGTAATCGCCAAAAATCCCCAGTCTCACCGGAAATGGTGGCACTGGGGATTTTTTTATAGTCTCCAATCAATGGGATCAAGACCAGCTTTCATCAAGTAATCATTTACTGAGCTGAAAGGTCGAGAACCGAAGAAGCCCCGATATGCAGAGAGCGGCGAGGGGTGCGGCGATGCAAAGATGGCAGATTGCCGAAAACCATTCTTCTCAGCAGCAACTTGAGCCGCTTTACCCCAGCAAATTATCGGGATTGACGGTGAAGATGCTGCACATATCTCCATGAGCGAGTCAGTGACCCGTTCCCAACCTAAACCTTGATGAGATAACGGCGCCCCAGGGGTTACAGTCAAAATTCGATTGAGTAAGAGAACGCCTGCATCAACCCATTTACCCAGATGACCAGTACGTGGCCGAGGAAGATTAAGGTCAGATACATACTCTGTAAAAATATTGTGCAAGGAGGGAGGAATCTTCTCTGCATTTTCGGGAATAGAGAAAGCTAATCCTTCAGCCATGCCAGGGGTTGGATAAGGATCTTGACCCAAAATAATCACACGGACCTTTTCCATGGGAAGTTCCAAGGCGCGAAAGATTTTGTTGCGCTCGGGAAAACATTCCTGAGTTGCAATTTGGCTAAGTAACGAATCAATAAGAGCGCGATGAGGCGCTAGTACTGGTTCCCAACTTGGATGCACGTTCAGAGATCACGCTCGAGCGAACCAACGCTGACCGTCGTATGCAAGCGAAATGGGGATTCCAAAAGTTGCTGATAACGAATCTGGGGTGAGGGTGCTCATAATCGGTCCTGCGGCAACGATCTGCCCTTCCCTCATAAGTAATACGTGGGTGGTTCCAAAAGGAATCTCCTCAACATGATGGGTTACCAATATGCTCGTGGGAGAGGAGGGATCGAGAGCCAATGCGGAGAGTCGCCGCACGAGATCCTCGCGCGCGCCCAGATCCAACCCTGCCGCTGGTTCATCAAGGATGAGAAGTTCTGGATCAGGCATGAGCGAGCGCGCTATTTGCACTCGCTTACGCTCCCCCTCGCTCATCGTGTAGAACAATTGATCTTTACGATCTCCCACCCCGAATTGATCGAGTAAGGCCAATGCACGCGACTCATCCCACAAGTCATATAACTCGCGCCATCTTCCGGTAACGGCGTATGCAGCGGTCATTACTACATCGACGGCACGCTCATCCGGTGGGATTCGATCCGAGAGCGCTGCGCTTGCTAGACCAATTCGGGGGCGCAATTCAAAGATATCTACCCGCCCTAGCCGCTCATCAAGGATCTCGGCGCTACCTGATGTGGGGTGGAGCAAGGTTGCGGCAATTTGAATCAATGTGGTCTTTCCAGCCCCATTAGGGCCAAGAATCACCCATCGTTGACCTTCCTCCACGCGCCAGTCGAGCGGATGGAGAATCTCCTTTGCTCCTCTTCGGAGGCTCACCTGGGCGAAATTAAGCACCGACACAAATGGAGAACCTACCGCACGAGGTGGAGTGAAAGTCACTTCTAGAACCTGGCTCCTGGATGTGGTGGCGAAAGATAACCTTGAGCCATGAGCACCGTGGTGATTGTCAGTGGCATGGATAGGCCAGGAATCACAGAGGCGCTCCTCGAGAGTCTGGATGCAATACAGCTGGCTCATGCTATTTCCGATATGGAGCAGGTCATCATTCATGGCCATTTGATTTTGACGCTGGCGCTGGAAATCGATGCCTCTTCGCGCTCGCTGGCGTTGGATGCGCTTAGCACGTGCGCGCACGAGCATGGCCTGGAATTTCGTGCGCAAGAGGGTGATCACCTTGCAGAGCCAGGAGAATTGGAGAGCCCTTCTGTTCACATCACTGTTATGGGACAGGAATTAACTGCTGGCACTCTAGGGAAGATCGCGGGAATCGTTCGAGAGCATGGCGGTAATATCGAGAGAATCTTCAGAATCGCTCATTACCCCGTTACCGCTCTTGAGTTACTGGTATCAAGCGTCGGAGTCGATCGAATTAAGAAACCTCTCGCTACATTAGCCAACCAATCGCCTGTGGATATTGGCGTCCAATCTGGGGGCTTGCAACGTCGTGCCAAGAAACTTGTAGTGCTTGATGTCGATTCGACGTTGATCCAACAAGAAGTCATCGAATTGCTCGCAGCCCAAGCAAATGTCGAAGAGCGAGTCAAAGAAATTACCGCTCGCGCGATGAATGGAGAGTTGGATTTTGCGCAAGCACTAACCGAAAGAGTCTCGCTTCTTGAAGGTTTGCCCGCCGAGGTAATTGACGAGGTGCGAAAGCAGATAACTCTCACTCCAGGTGCTCGTACTTTGGTTCGCACTCTCAAGAAGTTGCATCATAAAGTGGGTATCGTCTCGGGCGGATTCATTGAAGTCATAAAGCCTATTGCCGATGAGTTGGGAATCGATTTCATGGCAGCGAATAGGCTCGAAATCATTGATGGAAAGCTCACCGGCAAGGTCCTGGGTGAGATTATCGACCGAGCCGGTAAAGCATCGGCGCTCCGAGAGTTTGCGGTGCTTGCCGATGTTGACCTCACCGATACCGTTGCAATAGGTGATGGCGCTAACGATTTGGATATGATTGCGCTAGCTGGTTTAGGCGTCGCCTTCAACGCAAAACCATTAGTGCGCGAATCTGCTGACACTTCGGTAACCACTCCATATTTGGATACCGTGTTATATCTTTTGGGTATACCTCGAAATGAAGTTGCTCAGTAGATCAAAGGCGACAGGCATGGATGTCAGTCACCAAGATCCCTCGTGCCCCTAAAGCCCAGAGATCGTCCATGACCCGCTGTGCACTCTTTCGCGGCACCATCGCTCGCACAGCAGACCAACCTTCTGTGCGTAACGGCGAAATAGTTGGTGATTCAAATCCTGGTGTGATGGCGCAGGCTTGATCAATCAAATCACTCTTGATGTCGTAATCCATCAAGACGTATTGACGGGCAATAATCACGCCACTGATTCGACGAATTAGATTGGCCGATTCTTCGCTCTCATCTTTAGCGCTGATGAGAACAGCCTCACTCTCAAGGATCGGTTCACCGATAACTGCCAATCCCGCTTGACGCAGGGTTGTCCCGGTAGAGACTACATCTGCAATAGCGTCTGCAACTCCGAGCTTGATTGAACTCTCTACTGCGCCATCGAGGGGAACGATTTCGGCTTTCACTTTCGAGTCCTCTAACGCCTTTGCCAAGATTCCCGGATATGCCGTAGCAATTCTCTTGCCATTCAAGTCTTTGACAGTGGCGCCCTGGGAGGATGTGACGGGAAGTGCAAATCTAAATGTCGATCTACCAAAACCTAATTTCAAAACAATCTCTGCATGTACTCCAGAATCTATGAGCAAATCCTCACCGGTGATACCTAAATCTAGTTCACCCGATGATACATAGATTGCTATATCTCGTGGACGAAGATAATAGAACTCGATCCCATTTTCAGAATCTATCGTTATGAGATCGCGAGAATCACTCCGTTGGCGATAACCGGCATCATTGAGGATCCGAACTGATTCATCCGCTAATGCGCCTTTATTTGGAAGAGCGATCTTTAACATATGGTGACTCTACAATTTTTCATAAACATCTTCGATGTCAATTCCACGAGCCAACATTAAAACCTGAAGGTGATAAAGAAGTTGACTGATCTCATTAGCTAAATTCTCATCACTCTCATATTCAGCGGCCATCCACACTTCGGCAGCCTCTTCAACAATCTTTTTTCCGATTCCATGTACGCCCGATGCAAGTAACTTGCCGGTCGTCCCTGGCTGATCAGGACCATCTATGTAATTTCGGTCGGAAAGTTCATCCCATAAATCGTCAAAACTTTTCATAACGCAAGGGTAACTCAAGGCTCAGAGCCCATGCGGATGATTTCGCTCAGGTTATTTCTGTGTTGCTAGCTCTCGTAGCAAAGTGACCATTTTTGCAGGATCTTCTGCCTTGTATACAGCCGAGCCAGCCACAAAGGTATCGGCGCCAGCCTCTGCTGCTACCTCTATCGTGTTTGGTGAAATTCCACCGTCAACCTGTAGCCAAACCCCTCGCTCATTTACTCCTAAACGCTTGCGTGCCTGGCGTACTTTTTCCAACATATCACTCATGAAACTCTGTCCACCAAAACCTGGTTCCACAGTCATGATCAGAATCATGTCTATTGATCCGATGTAGTCATCAAGAACCGAAAGTGCTGTTCCGGGTTTTAGAGCGATGCCAACTCGAGAC
>JBEAMN010000087.1:0-3596 GCA_041165945.1 Actinomycetota bacterium | reverse complement strand
CAGCTCTCCATTGGTCTCCCCGATCTGATAGTCTGCCACATAAGAAATATAATGCCCCTATAACAACGAATAATTACATGGCTTCAGTGACTCAATCAGTAAACGACGTAGATATTGACCTGATTAAGCGAGCCAGAGTGACAGACCACCCCTTGCAGGTCATAGAGTTCTTCCGACGTAGAAATCAGAGTAGGGCGAGGATTCAGCGCATTAGCGAATCCTTTTTGCAATTGATGACAAGAGCGGGGAGAAGAGCAACCATCTGCCATATCTCCATTACCATCGTCACCCTTATCGATATGTTCCGGTTGTTGTGAGCGATACCCAGAGGAGAAGGGCGATAGGTCTAGTCCCCTAAGGGGGAATTGAACATGAGTCGTCACCTTTGGAATTATTTGGGTGACTTAATTCCCAATAAATTTTATGGTGTATATACTTGCCTTGCGATTTTTTAAAAAATCAAAGCGCTTCAAATGCAGGATGAGAGACGGTGGTGACTCACTCACCGACAATTGCTTCTGCGTCACCTGCCGAGATCCACATTTGTCGCAGAACTGCAGAGACGAGCAGAAGGGATATCTAGTCTTAAATGCTGTGTAGACACTCACTCACCACTTCTTCCGACAGGGTCTCGACTGCAGTGAAGTGCTCCAAACACGCCGCCAACGAGATCGACTCAGTAACAGTGTGAGAAGAGTCCGACGGAGGGAGCGACAAATGGGGAGTATTTAGAGCAGCAGACGTTCTTGAACGGGGTCTACCGACCAGCTTCCTGCTCAGAACGATGAGAATAGAGGAAAACGTCGAGCGGAAGTAAGGATCGCCTTGCGGGAGCATTCCCTTCGGTAGCAACCCGACGATAAGCTGTTTTAAAATCTGAAGATAGCGGTGGCGCCGTGTCGTAGTGCAGGTTGAGGCTTAGACTGAGATCCAAGAAGCTCTCCGCCTTCGTGCTGGTGTTTGCACAGGTCCGGCACTTCAGGTATGACTGCGTCTTGCCAGTGAATACCTGGCAAATGTAAAAATAGTCAGGAGATATCTTAGATTTCCTAACCGTTTGGAAGGGTAGCGATACCAACCTCGGCAATGCTGAGCCAATTGCCAGCCGCGCTCTTGCCATCGTCCGTTTCTGCTGCCGGAGATTCGCTCTCCTTACGCTTACCAAGCAATGTATCGCTTTTTTCAAGCTGGGGATGTCCTTTTGCGTGAGCTTGAAGGCCGCTTAAGAAGGCCATTAGAAACTCATGGGCATCTTGCTATAAAAAATGCGTCGGACTACCTTGTAAGAAAATGACATGGAAACTAAGCAAATAACGAACCTGAACGTATCCAGCCATGTAGTCAGCAAATTTCCACACTGTGTAGAGAAGGCGACTCAGAATGACGGGATAAAGGGCGGTGTTCAGAGATCGAGGTCTCACGAGAATATTCAAATGTTAATTTACTGGCTCCGTTCACTTAAAACGTGGCGGTTACCTCGCAATTAATAATGGCAGACAGGCCTCTTTAAATTCACAACAAATACAGGATGGCTCAAAATTATTTCTAGAACAGCTATCCCCATAAGAATTTGCATTTGCCTTTCTGCTGCAAACATCAGAGGAACACACGCGCATTTGCTTGCACAATATCAGCGCCGGATTATTCACAAGCACCGACAGTATGGAGTTCATGAAGCAGGTCGAGCCCATATTCAATAGGCCGATGCGATTCACCTCCATCACGTGGCTCACGTGCCCTGACCCAGTCGGGTTAAAGCGTACCTCAAGCGCACCACCAATTACCACTGTGAACCAACCCCGACTTCACAGTCGGAATGATATTGTCACAATCTTTTCCGATTCGGAAGGGATTGGCCTTCAAACCATACATACCAGCGTACTTAGAGAATGCGCTGGATGGCTCAGGCAGCGCCGAATCAGGGAGTACCTACAATGCAGCATGCATCTATTTGATCATCTCAATAAGCTTGCAACGCTCTGACCTGTGTAATAATGACATCGCTAAGAGCAAGCATGAACCAGTAGGACACGGTGAACATGTGGCACTCGGGGGACGGATCCAACTCGATGTGACAGCCTTGTGGAGATATCAACGAGTAAGGATGGCCCACAACTGCACTCATCTGCTCGGCAGCCTTCACGTTGTCGCTCGTGACGAAGACCATAGAATTAAGTATTTCATTGGCGGAATGCTGCACGTGCGGAGGCATTGACTCTATTCCATAAGTTGAGGATGAAGTTGGAGCCGCTCCCTGAGCGGCGAGAAGGGCTCCTGGCGGCGGTGGGATCGGCGTCCCTCCCCCCTCTTCCTTCTTCTGCTGACTGCTCCAATCTTCGTATAGAATTCGAAGACGGGATCCACCAGAGTGACGAGCGTCTGACCGACAAATTTTAACAGGTCAGGTCAATTCATAACTATTATGTTTCTCACGAGCTTGATGGAATGCCGCACGGGAAAAATTCCTCAAGGCCACATTGGCGCACTGGGCGATCTCCACGGGGCTGCCGAACTCGAAGGTCTTCAAGTACTCCACTCCCTTGTTCGACGGATCCCACACACATGCGGCGTCGTATCCACCTTGCATCAGGAAGCTCCGGTCTCCACACCGGAAGTGAAGGCCTACCTGGAAGAACGAAGCCGAGCGATGCACCGAGTGCCACTCAGTCTCACGAGAGAGCTTTTCCTCGCTAACCTCTGCAAGGTGTCGCCTTCTGACCTGACCTGTTTCCAATTGGTTGGATGGGGATTCGAAGTGGGGATGCATCTTCGCGTCGAATTCCTGGTAAATGCGATCCACTTCGTCCCATCTGAGACAACAGGGCGGGCGGCCGTAAGAAGAGCTCTGCATCAATTAAGTAGAGGAGCATCACAGTTGTTGCGTGGGCCAGAGCGCGAGGCGCAACATGCATCCCGCCGCTTCGTAGAGGTCGTCCTCCGGGGATATGCCCAAGATCTTCTCCATATCCTCCTTGGCCCTCGACTCGGGGTGCTTAGCGTAGCCTTCAATCGGTAATTGGAAAGGACCATTTGATGAGTAAGGTTAGTGCGTACTGCAGAGGTAGGCCCTGTTGGATCGCAGGAGGATGTGCGGCTGTGAGACGTCTCCATCGTGCATCCCACACTGCTTGATGCGCGGACCACCGCCATTATTGATGCACATCCACAAGTCATACTCGGTCGCATCGTTGCAACAGTATTTGCCGTCGTACTTCGACCACGCGGTCCAGTTGTTGTTGTCCCAGGTAAACCTGCAGAAGTGAATTAGCGGCTCGAGGGGGTGTACGATGCGAATTTATTCAAGAGGAAGGATGAGATAAAGCAATATCTTCTTAATTTGGAGGAGAGCAGCATGCGCTGACCTCGGAGAAGCAATTTTGATATCGTGAGGATGATATGGTCGAAAGATATTTTCTAATCCATTCGAAGCTCGCAGCAGGAGTTGCCGGTCAAATCTGATGTCAAATTAGGTTATGACCAGCAATCGTTATGATTGCGGCGTACCTAAGAGCCATTGCAACTGCGGAAACGAGGCCACCTAGCCGATCACCCAGTCCGCCATTTCGAAATCCATTCTCTTGATATACGAATACTAG
>JBEAMN010000086.1:0-4876 GCA_041165945.1 Actinomycetota bacterium | reverse complement strand
ACGTGCCCTGGCGTATCGATCATGTTAAGGATGTAATCGGTGCCATCAGTACGCCAAGGAAGGCGCACCGCCTGAGACTTAATAGTGATGCCTCGCTCGCGCTCGATATCCATTCGATCTAAATATTGCGCACGCATATTGCGCGCCTCGACTACCCCAGTGATGCCAAGCATCCGATCAGCAAGGGTGGATTTGCCATGATCGATATGAGCGATGATGGAGAAGTTGCGGATGAGCGCCGGATTAGTGTCGGCAGGTTGCGGAGCGCTACTTAAAGGGATGGCAGGCATTTATGCCGCACTGAATTTCGTTATCGTGCAGAAGCAGAAGATCCAGCAGCCTTAGCCATTGCTGACTTCTTGTTCGCTGCTTGGTTCTTATGGATAACGCCCTTGGAGACGGCCACATCGAGGGCGCGTGAGGCGGCGCGAAGTTCACTGGTCACAGCGGCAGCATCGCCAGCGGTCACGGCATCGCGGAAGCGGCGAATCGCGGTCTTGAGCGAGGAGCGAACAGCTTTATTGCGCTCTTGAGCCTTAGCGTTGGTCTTGATCCGCTTGATCTGCGACTTGATATTTGCCATGTAGTCCTGAGCCCCTTGAAATCACATCGTGCCTGCTATGAGTAATGAACAGGGAGGAGGGTATCAGCAGGGCGCTTACCCGCTCAAACTGAAGGGCTACCCATTCCGGGCTGCTGCAATGGCCATCAGCGCCGCTTCGCAGGCAAAAGCCGGGTCACTTCCGCCGCCCTTTACCTGGCTATCGGCTCGAGCAATCGCGTTAATGGCCTGGGTAATCCCAACCCCATTCCACCCGGCCAGCTGGCGTCGCGCTTTATCTACCTGCCAAGGGGCCATGCCCAAAACTGGAGCTAACTCTGCTGCCCGAGCAGAGCGAGGAGCAGAACCGACCTTCGCCAAGGTGCGAAGCGAGGATGCCAGCGAATTCACAATCACTACCGGATCTACTCCAGTATCGAGCGCTTGTCGAAGGGTCACTAAAGCTTCACCAAGAGAACTTTCTAATATTGCATCAGCAACTGCATATGAAGTCGTCTCGACTCGTCCCGCGAAGAGCGCATTGACATCGCGCACCTCAATCACACCTGTGGTATCGCTTAATAATTGGTGGAGCGCACTGATCATCTCGCGCGCCTCACTACCTGCTGCATCTACAAGGGCGCGCGCGCCATCATTACTAATCTTGCGACCGCGATCAAGCGCCTCAGCCTTTACTAATTCGATCTTTTCGCCATCTTTCTTGATAGCCTCACAGGCAATTACTGGAACCTTTGCTTGCTTTAACTTCTCGATAAAAGCTTTTCCTTTAACGCCGCCCGGATGAATCAATACCAGGGTGATATCTGATGGTTCATCTGCGAGATAGCGGAGGATTTCCTCTTGAGTCTCTTCAGGGATTTCCTGCAGCTCGCGAAGTACGACCAGGCGCTCCTGACCAAAAAGAGAGGGAGCAGTCTCATTGGAAAAATCACCAGGTGCTAATTCGCCACCATCGAGTGTGACCTTCTCCGCGCCGACCGCTTCGCTCTCTATCTTTCGCAGCGCGCGATCAGCAAGTACCTCTTCGCTCCCAAAGAGTAGGTAAGTTGCCATCACGCTCCCCGTCCGACTCACACTCATTCCGCCCATAGCGTAGGTGGCGCAGCCACCACCACGAGGTTACCTCCTCGCTTAGCCAGCGCAAGGCTTCGATCTCGGTCTGTTCGATAGACCGCGCCATATTTGCTATATAACCCGAGAGCTGATGGGCTCGGATGTCCATAAGGATTATCGCTTCCCACGCTAAAGATGCTCACTCGCGGGCGGAGCAACGCTATTAGCTCGGGATCTTGAAGGGCAGATCCATGATGGATCCCCTTCATCAGATCAATAGGAGTCCGCTCCCATAACGCGCTGGGTGGCAATCTTCGCAGCGTATTCAACGCGCGATTCTGTCCTTCACGTTCCAAGTCTCCGGCAGCAAAGAGCGTTACCCCTCGAACATTTGCCAAAATGGAGATACTCGAATCATTGGGCGAGGTATCTTCGCTTACAGCAATTACTTGCATAGCGATATCGGTTGTGAGAAATCGCTCGCCTACTCGCGGCGTGCGGGTAGGTATTGACCCCAGAAGTTCGCGCACCCGCGACTCCTCTTCTTCAGGTTCTTCCATCGGGGATACCCAGACCCCATCTACTACCCGGCCTCGAAGTGCGCCGCTTAACCCAGAGACATGGTCGGCATGAAAATGAGTAAGAACTAAAAGGTCTATTTGCGTAATACGCAGTAATCGTAAACAGCGATCAATTGCTCGAGGGTCAGGTCCAACATCAATCACGATTGCTCGGTTGGTTGTTGACTTGATAACAAGTCCATCCCCTTGCCCAACATCACATTGGAAGATCTGCCAATCTCGAGGAATCCAACCGTACACAAACGGCGAGAATGTGAGCGCGACCTGGCTAAGTAGCAAAGTTATTGGTACGAGTATCAACAGACGCTTGCGACTCTTGAGGATGAAAAGAATCAACGCAACGACAAGCAGCGTTGCAAGTGAGCCAATCCATGATTGTGGCCATTTCAATGCGGCAAATGGGAGCGCTGATAAGAAGCGGGCAATCATGGTGATCCATAACGCAAAAGGAGTAATCGCCCATCCAATAAGCGCGCCTACACTGGTGCTAAGTGGCGAGAGCACCATCAGCGCTACGCCGCAAACGGTGATAACGGCAATCACCGGTGCGACAAGCAAGTTCGCCAAGATTGAGATCACGCTTAACTCGCCAGAGAGCAGAACGACAATCGGCAAGCAGAATGTCGTTGCCGCGATGGGTATCGCTAGCGCTTGTGCAAGCAGATCAGGTAAGCCTCGAGCGGTTAGGTGTTTTTCGATTGCTGGAGCAAGAAAAAGTAGGCCTGAAGTTGCAAATACCGAGAGCGCAAATCCAGCATCACGAACATAAAATGGATTGATTAACAGTAAAAGCCCGATTGCGCTCGCCAGCGCCGGAATTGGTGAAGAACGAATCCCTTGCGATTTCGCAAACAAGAGAACTCCAGTCATCACTGCGGCCCGAAGCACTGATGAGCTTGGTCGAACGAGAAAGATAAAAAGTAGAAGGAATCCGCCAATTCCCATCCAGAGCGCTCGTCCTCGAATCCGCAGGCGTCGACCGACAACTAGAAGCAGCGCAGCCACGATTGCAAAATTTGCCCCGCTTACTGCAGTCAGATGGGTAAGCCCGCTTCGACGCATCGCAGCCGTTAACTCTGGGCTCTGTCCGGAGCGATCACCAATGACCAACCCAGGTATCAGCGCCCGTGCATCACTGGGCAAACTCGCGAGCGAGGCATTGATGTCTCGCCGGATTGAGCTACTCCACCGCCAAATCCATGATGCGCTAGCAATACTTTGGATCTCTCCGACTTGAGTCAATGAGGCAGCAACATTCGAATAGCCAGGAAATACCTCTATACGTGCAAGTACTTCGATCCGCTCACCTGGAATCCGATCTTTCAGCTCAATGTCGCCATATAGAAGCAATGGAACTTTGATAGCAATTCCATCAATTGAGCTACTGCGTACCTCAACGAGATAGCGATCACCTAATCTAAAGTCACCACGTACTTGACCATGAATCTCTCGAACATCACTCGACACTCGCAGACTAGCAGTGACAACCTCGCCGACTCGTTCCGAGAAAAAATCTCGCTGTAGAGCGCTCTGATGTAGGGAGAGTGCAACTGCACCTACTAAAGAGGCGACAAGAAATATCGATAGTAATCTACGGCGAGATACCCAACTTAAAACCAGAATTACTGACAAAAGAAGCGTTTGATATTTACCATTTACGCCAAAGAGCAGCGATTGAAAAAATGCTCCGCACCAAATACCCGCCGCCGGAAAGAGGAGGCGAAAATCTCGCTTCACACGGTGACAAAACTCTGCAGCTCACCAAATTTCGCTGGACCGATACCTGAGACTTTTCGCAGTTCATCAACTGAGCTGAAATTTCCATTCTCATTTCGATAAGCGATAATTCTCTTGGCTAACACAGGGCCAACTCCAGGTAACCCATCTAACTCACTCTCGGATGCCCGATTGAGATTTAGTTTTCCCCCACCAGTGCTTGATGGAATTGCACCCCCTGTTGGTGAAAAATTCTGATCTACTCCAGCGACAAAGAGTTGCTCACCATCTTCGAGAAAACGAGCGAGGTTAACGGATGAGGTACTCACCCCCTTGCGCACGCCACCTGCTGCCTTGATGGCATCTCCCACCCGCGAGCCAAACGGAATCTCATAGAGCCCTGGGTTCACAACTTCTCCTTGAACATCTATGACGAGTAGCGCAGTTGTTGATGAAGGTTCGCTATTTGATTGAGGTGCCGCTGCAATGACATCTGCAGCGGGGCGAGCTTGTGCCGAAAGAAGTAGCAATACTGAGAGCGCTAGCGCAACTATTCCGAGAAAAATCAGCGCTCTCTTCTGGATGCTAGAGAGGGAAACTTGCGCATTAGCGAGAAGACCAGGTGAGGGAAGAGGGATTCGGTATTTTCGTGGTCTTTCTGCAATGCGCTCAATAATCTGCGGATCAAGGGGTGGCATTGCGACAGCATAAAAATGAGAGGCAGATGTAATGATTCACAGGCACGCTAGCTGTGAATAAAGAGGTAACTCACCTTAAATTCGTGGCGAGATGACTACCGCAATGGCTCCCGGACCGACATGGGTTCCCACCACCGCGCCCACTTCGGTGATTACCACCTGGCCAACCCCCGATAGGACGCCCCTTAAGTCAGTCGCAAACTTATTGGCAAGTTCAGCTGCACCGAGATGATGCACGGCAACATCCACTGCTCGATTCTTTGTCG
>JBEAMN010000085.1:0-18898 GCA_041165945.1 Actinomycetota bacterium | reverse complement strand
TCTATCTCGATGGATATAGCCAGGGCTATGTAGAACGAATTGTCGATCACGCGAAAGAGCGGATCGAATCCCTTGCTCGGTTAGAGGAGATTAAGCAAGGAAGTTAGTGAACTGCCAGGGATCACTCTCATCGTATTGGCGATGATTCCATCCTTTGAATGGATCAAAGCGGGTCGATAGTGGATCCCAATCGACTGCATCGGACCAGATCGTGCCCAAATATGGCTCAATCACCGGCAATACCTCGCGCCAGGGGAGTTCATCGGGAACCAGAAGCCCCGCCTGCGGGTTAGCCATCGCCCACGCCACCGCGGCGTAGACCGATGCGGCAACTTGAAGAGTGGTCGCTGATTGTCCTGGTGCAAGTGCACGCGCCTGTTCAATGGAGAGAAGCGAACCGCACCACCAGGATTTGAAGGGATGTCCCATCAGAAGTACTCCTAGGCGATCTTCACCGCTAATGATCTCTTCATTCATGATTCGTTGATCTTCTTGAAGGTTCCACTGACGCATCTCTGTCTCACGCATCGACGCAATCGCAGCATCGGTCGGGCAATATGCATAGTGGACTGTTGGACGGTAGAGCGCTTTGCTGCCATCCCAGACCGTAAGGTGATCCGAGAGGGTAAATGCCTCACCATGGCGAATGACCATTCCTGTGGTCTCGCACGATGGGACCCATGAACGAACCCAAGTTGTTGCGCCAGGTTGTGCGAGAGCAATCTGGTTCTGCGGACCAACCTTGTGAGTGTATGCAGTAGGAGGCAACTTCTTTTCGTGCGTGCCCCAACCTAATTCTGCAGGTGCAATTCCCTCTTCGTAGAACCCTTCAACGCTCCACGTATTAACAAATTCATCGACGCGTTTTGGTTCATCAGATATTTGGGTATCGCGTTCTGCAATATGTATGACTCGAACATCAAGTGCATGGGCAAGTGCTGGATAATCGTCGGCAGTAATTGCCTTCTCGACATTTGCACCTGATTTACCCTCCTTCAGAGCGCGGGTACCAATCTCGATCAGCGCGCGCTTGACCAGATGGGAGACCATCCCGGGATTTGCGCCATGTTCGACAATCGCCGTGGCGCCTTTATCGCTCCAGGAACTCTTCATTTCGCGAAGTCGCATATGTCGGTAGTAGAGGGTGCGTTCGATTGGATCACGGGAAGATCCACCAGCGTAAGGCTCCCACTCTTCAACTGAAGTGTTGAGGTAAAGAACTCCGTGATCATGCGCCCAGCCAATGATTGCATTGGCATCAATGTTCCAGGCTAAATCGAGGAGAAAATCTCCTGCAGAGAGGTATTTGTTGAGGAACTCATCCATATTCTCTTTGGTGAGTCGATCAATTAAATACGTGGCGCCACGATTAATCGATGAGGTAAAACGCTCTCGATTATCTTTGAAATCCACAATTGTCACTTGATGAGGTTCGACTAATTTGTCGAGAAGGATAGGAACTACACATTGCGATACGGATCCTGCACCGAGGACTAGAACTCGATTGTGGAATTTAGCGGCCAACGAACCTCCCAAGATGTGAGATGAAATGAACCTAGAAATAGTAGGGCAAAAATTCGCTCTCAAATACCAATTGCTCAGCGAGCAGAGCGCTTAGCCTCGTACATTCGCGCATCAGCTTCCTCTAGGGGATTTGCACCCTCAGAGATCTCAGCGGCGCCAATGCTCACCTGAACGGTTAGCGCTCGCTCTCCAACATAGAATGGAGTAGCCAGGGATAACTCCAGACGTTTAGCCAATTGCTCCGCTCGTGCGCCATCACCATGAAGGAGAACGCCAAATTCGTCTCCACCAAGACGCCCAAGGAAGCTCTCTTGAGGCAAGGAAGAGCGGAAACGAAGGGCAACCTCGCGCAGAACGGTATCTCCTGCGCTGTGACCACATTCATCGTTGATTGATTTGAAGCCATCCAAATCCAGGAGAAGAAGGTAGGTCGAACCATCACTCGGAGTCTGTGCAAGTCGACTGAGAAATTCTCTTCGATTTCCCACCCCAGTTAATTCATCGGTGATGGCAATTTCTCGAAGGGCTCTTCCCTCCTCTGCCTCTTCAAGGGCGAGGGCCATTCGGATAAAAGCCAATAGCAAAGTTGCAATAGCGGGAATCAGCGCCAACGCAGAGCGCTCTGCTGGATTGAGCGCGTACCAACCCAAGGTTGAGAGGGCGAGGGCGAGGGCGATGAAGATTGGTGGGTAGGTATTCAACGCGCGTCCTTGAGTCTGGGGAAGGCGCGGTATCGCAGCGAGCAAGAGGAGCGCAATCAACCAGCCTTCATCAACCAAGCTACCGATGGCATAGCTATCTCTGCTGTAGAGCCAGAGATAGCCGACATCGCTCAAAGTGAAAATCACAATCGCAATCAACAGTAGGAAAAACTCACCTGTTGCGCCGCTACGAAGGCCAATCAAAATAAGGAGGAAAATTAAGAGAAGATCACCAATCGGATAGAGAGTCAGTAGAAAAACTTCTGCAGTCGAATCAGCGTTGGTGGTAGCTGAAAGCGCAAGTGTCGTGACAAGAGAAGAGATTCCCACTGTAATGATGAGTGAATCGAGAATTTGACTACGGGATAGTTTTTCCAATTGTTGGGTACGGATAATGAAGTAGAAGAGCGCTGGGTATATGGCGACAAAACCGAAGCCGCTCAACAGAGGAGAGAGATTGAGGTTAGTGAGTTCGGTCAATGCAGAATAGGTAGAGCCCAGGACCCAGACGGCAAGCGTCGACCCAAGGACCCGCTCTCTTCTCAGAAATAAACAGAGGGCAGTCAGAATCAGAATTCCGTTGTAGGCGACCACATCCCAGAAGGTCGAAGTTGCCGGGGAGAGAAGGGCAATGACCAGGTGAATTACCCCAGCGCCGAATGGGATAAACCGGAGCATAGGTGAACGTTAGGGCAGCAAAGGTTAAGTGAGAAGAGTTTTCAAGTGTCTTCACCGCACGAGATAGGGCAAACTGGGCAGATGGAAATCAATCGTCGTCATTTCTTATGTGGAGCTCTACTTACTGCGCTTGGTACGACAACGGCCACTGTCGCCACGGCCGAAGGCGCATTGGCAAATTCGGGAATAAAACTCCTGCCTAATGGGTCAGTAGAGGTAACTCCCTCAGTCATTAAGGCTCTCAATAAAGTTGGTGGCGTTGCCTTGATTGGCGAAGTCAACGGAGCACCCACAGCGTTAGTTCGTTCTGGGGCAAAGAAATACATTGCCATTGATATGCGCTGTACACATGCTGGTATTAACGTGCAAACAAAGGGGAGTGGGTTCTATTGCGAACCAGGAGCTGGCGGGCATGGATCAGCCTTTACGAAGACAGGTGCTGTTAGCCAAGGACCGGCAGAAGCGCCACTCAAGAGATTGAAGGTAACTACTAAAGGAAAGAAGTTGGTGGTGAGTTAGATTCCCACTGTGCAAGCAAGGTCGCGCACAGTCAGAGCCATCTCATACATATCTTTCGAAGTCTTCGATAATTTATCGAAGGTATCAAGAAGCGCACTCTTTGAGCGAGCTAATTCTTCTTTGTCAGCGGCGGTCAAGCTGGTATCAGCTTCAGCTGTAGCAAACTGAGCGAGCAGGTCAGCTTTCTCCTGAAGTTTCTTTGCATAAGCTTGTTTTCCGGAAAGATACTGACGGTTTGAATCGAGGCATTCTTTAATTAACCAGGTCAACTTAGCCCGTTTTACAGTGGGGTTCTTCTGACAGATGTAATCAAAGCCACCGATTTTCGCCTTTTGATTAACTTTGGTGCATGTGCCGCCTGCTTTCCTTGCTGCCTCTGCAGGAACGACAAATGAACCCACCATAAATAGACTTGCAATGGTAACGGAAAGAAGGCGCTTGATCATGGGTAGAGCCTAACTTTTTTTCTCCTGAAGAGCGGGCATTTACACCAACAATGATTGGGGATTTCCTGTGAAGTTACCGCTGACGACGGCGAACCCCAATCCCTGCTCGCCGAACTAAACCGCGAGGTAAATGGCGAATTAAGAGATAGAGAAGGCGGTATTGGCGCCCTGGGATCGACAGGGCAGCGCCGGAACGGACTGCTTTGATGGCATGAGCGACTACATCGGCGCTCTCCAACCAGAGCCATTTGGGCAATCCAGACATATTCATTTTCCCGCGTTGATGAAATTCAGTGTGGGTAAAGCCCGGCGCCAAAGCGGTCACTGAGATTCCATCTTTAGCAGAATCGACGGAGAGAAATTCTGAGAAAACAGTAACCCATGACTTTGAGGCGCTGTATGTACCACCTGCAATCCACCCAGCAACGCTGCTGACGTTGATGATGTACCCCTTTCTCTGCTCTCTCATGAAAGGTAACGCTGCATGGGTCAATCGCATCACCGCGCTTACTAATACTTCGAGATTTTCGCTCTCGCGCTCGATATCACTATCTGCAAATCTCTTATTAATCCCAAAGCCGGCATTATTTACTAAGAATTCCACTCCTCCTTTTGCGATTCGCTCCTCGACTCTGCGAATCTGAAGGCGATCAGAGAGATCTGCAACCAAAACTTCACACGATACGTTGTATGCGTTCGAGAGAGATTCTGCCCGTTCGTTAAGTCGAGCCTCATCCCGTGCTACCAAAATGATGTCGTAGCCATCACGTGCGAGTTGCTCTGTGAACTCAGCTCCAATTCCAGAACTGGCACCTGTTACGAGAGCCCACATATTATTCAACTATCTTCAGGGCAGCTGGTGCATGAATTGGGACGACCGGATGACGTGGAGCCTGCGCTTTTATTGATTTGTAGGGTGCGCCCTGCAAGGGTCGAGGATCAACTTCGCCTTTGTTGGGCCACATGGACAGGGCACGTTCTGCCTGTGCAGTGATAGTCAGTGATGGGTTAACACCAAGATTTGCAGTGATTGTCGATCCATCAATGATGTGAAGAGTGGGGTACTCCCAAACTCGATGATAAGGATCGATTACACCTTCATCTTTGCTCTTGCCAATCACGCATCCGCCAACAAAGTGGGCAGTGAAAGGAGCGTTTACTAAATCGCCGATATGGCCACCAGCGATACCACCATAACGATTGGCGATTCGACGCGCAGTCTCGTTAGCTGCAGGAATGTAGGTCGCGTTAGGGCGTTCGACATCATTTTCAGAGGTCAAGCGCCATCCGAAGAGAAATCGTTTACTTTTTACTTTGATTGCAGAGTCAACATCCTGCATCACTAATGCGATGACTGTTCGTTCACTCCATCTCTTGACGTTGAGAATCGTGGTAATCAGCGAAGGTTGTTTTATCAGCGAGCGAAGCCATTGTCGACGCCGCATAGACACACTTGTGCCGTCTGTCATTGCTGTCTGGAGTAATCCCATGAGATTGCTCCCTCTCCCATAACGGACCGGTTCCACATGGGTATTTTCATCTGGGAAGAAGGAGGATGTGATGGCAGCGCCATGGCTGAAGTCGATATCAGTATTGGGCATGATTGCACCCACAAGAGATTCACTATTAGTTCGAGAGAGTTCACCAAGTCGTGGTGAAATCTCTGGCAATTTTCCTGATGCTTTCATCTTATGGAGCAATTTCTGAGTGTTATATGTGCCAGCAGCAACGATTACTTGTTCTGCAGTAAATCTCTTCTTTCGTCCAAACCATGAATTACTCTTGCGCGCGTTTACCACCCATTGACCATTACGGTGTTCAATAGAGGTAACTGTCATTAAGGCAAAGACTTCGGCGCCTGCGCTCTCTGCAAGTCCAAGATAGTTCTTAGGTAGCGTGTTTTTTGCATTGTGGCGACAACCGGTCATGCAGCCACCACATTGCAAGCAGCCGATTCGCTCCGGGCCAACGCCACCAAAGTATGGATCGGCAGCTATCTCTCCAGGTTTACTCCCAAAATGCACTCCGAGCGGCGCCATCTTGAAGGTGTGGCCAACGCCCATTTCATCAGCGACTTCCTTCATCGCTTTATCTGAGTTGGTGAAATAGGGATTCGTTTGCACGCCGAGCATTCGTTCAGCTTGGTCATACCAAGGCGCGAGCTCTTCCCTCCAATCGGTGATGTCGGACCATTGTGGATCATCGAAGTATTTCTCTGTTGGCCGATACAAGGTGTTGGCGTAGACAAGTGAGCCACCGCCTACTCCTGCTCCAGCAAGAATGAGAACATTTGGGAGCGCATGGATTCGTTGGATTCCGGTGAGGCCAAGTCGTGGGAAGAAGAGAAACCGATTCAGTCGCCAGGAAGTTTTTGGGAAATCTTTATCGTGGAACCGACGCCCTGCTTCGAGAACGGCAACTCGATACCCTTTTTCCGAGAGTCGGAGCGCGCTAACACTTCCACCAAAACCTGATCCGATTATTAAGACATCGAAGTGTTCGGTCATACCGTTAGTTCGCGAGAGATATCGCTTGCATCCTCTTCTCTTAGTCCCCAGCTCGTGCCGTACTCTTCTAATTTATCCAAATATGGTTTCGCTGGGAACCACTCAGGGCCATTTACTCCCTCTGGCTTCCAGATTCCCTCGTGAATCAACTCCATGGCAATCACTGGATTGATGGCTGTCTGCCAGACCACCGCTTGGTCGCCGTAATTCTCCATAGACCAGTCGTTATCCACGACGTGATAAAGGTAGACCGCACGTGGATTGCCATTCTTATCAAGACCTTTAACGAGCGCGCCGGCGCAGGTCTTTCCTTTCATACGTGAGCCAAGGGTTGCAGGATCAGGTAGAGATGCAGAGAGCAGGTCTCGCGGCGAGACTGCAATACCTTGAACATCCACGCTCTCCTTGCGATCCATACCGAGTAGATGGATTGTTTTGAGAATCGTGATGAATTGGTCTCCTAAACCGTATTTGAAGTTAACGCGTTTAGCATCGATTTTTCGCGGTATCAAGACAACCTCTTCGTGCTCTACGTTGACGCATTGAACTGGACCGATTCCTTCTGGGAAATCAAAAGTTTCGATACCGCTAAATGGTTCAGTGGTAAACCAACCGCGCCCATCCTCCCAAACGATAGGAGGATTCAAACACTCTTCGATAGTTGTCCAGATTGAGAAAGAAGGTGCGAATTCATATCCCTCAACCACGATGTTAGAACCATCAAGGATAGTAATTTGATCAATGCGCGAGAAGAGTTCTTCAGATGCGTATTTTGCAAAGACATCACTTAAACCAGGTTCGATTCCCATTCCCACTAATGCGTAGATGCCACGCTCTGACCAGTTCCAATCACGTGCAAATTGTTCGTCTCCGAGTTTTACGCCCGTTTCGCTATATGGGTAGTGTGGATGTTGTCGCGATAACGACATCGCCATATCCATGTAGTTGGTGTTTTCGATTTCACAGGCAAGGAAGATGGGCATGACAAAACGCGGATCAACGGCATTAATGACGATATCTGGTTTGGTCTTACGGATAAGGTCGCGAATATCTTCCAATTCCGCGGCATTCACTTGGGCAGCGGAAAAACGTGCATCCTTGACTCGAGTGACGGCATCCTCGGCGCGGGCCAGCGTTCGATCGGCGATAACCATACTTTTGATAAACGGTCGCCTGGATGCGATGTTGGCTATTGCGCGCCCAACACCGCCGGCGCCAATAACTAGGGCTCTCATAAGAAATAACTCCTGAACGTTGCCCTCAGGCTAATACATTCGGTAAAAGTCCGCAAAATTAGGGGATAATCAGCGCGTATGCATTAAATGTCCTCGTAGCTCAGTTGGATAGAGCGATCGCCTCCTAAGCGGTAGGTCACCAGTTCGATTCTGGTCGGGGACACAGCTCAGTAATTAATTGAAAATTACTGTGCGATTACCGAGAAGAAAGATGCGATCCTCGGCATACATGCGTACTGCCTTCGCGAGTACTCGTCTTTCGATATCTCTACCAATAGAGATCAATTCTTCAGGAGTTGCTGAATGGGTAACGTGAGCAACATCTTGTTCGATTATCGGACCTTCATCAAGGTCTTCAGTAACAAAGTGGGCAGTCGCGCCGATAATTTTCACACCACGTTCATACGCTTGATGGTAGGGGCGTGCTCCTTTGAATCCTGGAAGGAAAGAGTGATGGATATTGATGATGTGTCCAGCAAATTGATTACAGAAGTCTTTTGAAAGTATTTGCATATAACGTGCCAAGACAACAACATCAATCTCAAGAGATTTGATTCGAGCCATAATCTCCGACTCTTGTCCGCTCTTGTTTTGAGCGTTCACTTGAAGGTGTTCAAACGGTATGCCGTGAGATTCAACAAGAGAGCGGAGATCTTCATGATTAGAGACTACAAGTGGAATTTCTACGGGTAGCTCTCCGAGTTCACGCAAGTAAAGGAGATCTCGGAGGCAATGGCTCTCTTTAGTAACAAGAATAAGAGCGCGGGGTCTTTTATTTAACTCTCGAACTTTAAGTTCTGGAGCAAAGCGAGACAACTCACTCTTGAGAATCGCTTCAGATTCAGAAAGTGAGGAATCAGTTGTGAATCGAGTCCGCATACAGAACATCCCTGTGAGCGGATCGGTGAATTGCTGATTCTCGATGATGTTACCGCGACACTTTAAGATTGCATCAGTCATCGTGTGCACGATTCCCGAAGTATCTTTACAGGTGAATGTCGCGAGCAAATCCATTCGCGTAGTCTAATTGATAGTTAGTGCGAGATGGAAAAGCGCTTGAGTTTCGCCGGAGCCCACCAGTTCAAATCACCAAACATTCGCATCAGTGCAGGGACGAGCAGCGCCCGAACCACTGTCGCATCGAGCAGAATCGCAAAAGCCACACCCAGACCGAGAATCTTGATGGAAGTGACCCCACTGAGGAGGAAGGCGGCGAAGACCACAGCCAGAATCAATGCAGCTGCTGTGACGATGCGAGCAGATTTCTGGAGGCCATACGCGACCGATTCTCTGTTGTTCCCACTCTTCTCATACTCCTCTTTGATTCGAGAGAGCAGGAAGACCTCATAATCCATCGAAAGGCCGAATGTAGTGAGCAACATCAAAATAATCATGCCGGTATCAACTGTTCCAGTGATAGTGAAGTCACCGAGATACTTTGCAAGGTTTCCTTCGATGAAGATCCAGGTAATCACCCCAAGTGTAGCGCTCAGTGAAAGTATGTTGAGTAGAACAGCCTTGATTGGCAAGACAATCGAGCCAGTGAATGCAAAGAGCAGTATGAGTACGCTCAAGAAAACCCAACCAAGCGCAACGGGAAGAGCACCAGCAATGCCGTTCTGAGTATCGGTGTAATCAGCAGCAACACCACCAATGAGTAAGCCAACTGGCGCAGGAATATCACGAATCTCATTTATCAGCGCTTGAGCATCTGCAGTGCGAGGACTCATTTTGTGAATCGCCTGGAATCTGATGATGCCATTTGCAGTGGTGTTCTCAGAGATGTAGGTGATTCCGGAAACCTGCCGCACCTTTTCCTTGTAAGTGGCTATCTCCTCTGAAGTTACTTGTTTCTCACCATCGATAAATAGGAATTCAATTGGAGTCGCCTCACGTCCAGGAAAGCGCTTATCGATGAGTTGTGAGGTTTGCGCAACAGGGTGAGATTTAGGAAGCACCGTGACGTCGGTTTGACCGAATGCAATATTGCGTATTGGGGCAGCAAGAATTCCTAGAAGTATGAGAGTAAGAATGGTGATGGTTAGCGGTTTGCGCATAACAAATCGTGCAAGATCAGCCCAACGTCCATCCTCCTTTGGCGTAATGGAGGATTTCTTGATTGCCCATTTATCTATCTTGGTTCCAAGGAGAGCCAGGGTCGCGGGAAGTGGAATGAGTGCGCCAATTACCGCAAGTGCGACTACCGCAATTCCTGCATAACCAAAGGATTTCAAGAAGTTAAGGGGGAAGAAGAGCAGTGAAGCTAATGTCACAAGAACTGTTAGACCAGAGAAAAAGACGGTTCTGCCAGCGGTAGCAACGGTCCGAATCACCGCTTCTTGAATACTTTTTCCTTGATGGAACTCCTCTCGAAATCTGTTGACAATAAGGAGGGAGTAATCAATTCCCAAACCAAGACCAAGGCCGGTGATCAAGTTCAAGGCGTAGATGCTCACATCGGTCATCAACGTCAGTAGATAGATAATGAAAAATGCCCCGAGGATGGCGCTGATTCCAACTACCAACGGCATAGCGGAAGCGATTACACCGCCGAAAACAAAGAGGAGCAGAATGAAGACAAGTGGGATGGCGATTGATTCAGATTTCTTGAGGTCATCGCTGATTTTTGTATTTAAGGCATCGCCAACTGCACCGGTACCTGTGTAATAGATCTTCAGACCCTGAAATTCACTACCTATTAATTCTTCGACCTTCTTTGCACTCTCGCTCAATCCATCAAATGAATCGTCTTTACCGTAAGCGAAGAGATAGCCAGCCTTGCGGTCATCGCTGATCAATTGTGGAGAACCAGTTGACCAATAAGAGATTACTCGCGAGATACCTTCTGTGGACTTAACTTTTGCAGTGAGCGCATCGACTTTCTGGCGAACTTGTACATCATCAACGGTCGACGTTGGCGAATCGATAATGAGAATTACTGCAGGGTCTTCAACGTTAAATTCGGATTTGAGAAATTCGAATGCGCGTGACGACTCACTCTGGGGATCGTTATATCCGCCGCCATCCAGCTTTCCAAAAGCTTGGAAGCCAATGGCGCCGGCGGCAATAATCAGCAGGAGAGAGATGACAAGAACCGATTTGCTTCGCCGCGCGATAAAGCGGCCTAGTCGCTCAAACATATTGCCCCACCTTAATTACTTGACGTGAATTTCGCTTAGTGGGAGAATGTAAACAATGTTAACACTTCAGCGCAAAGGCTCCGATTACCACCATGGAGATCTCAAAACAGCAGCAATCGTCGCTGGTCGAGGTTTGATCGAGTCTGGTGGGCTATCGGCTCTTGGGATACGGCGGGTTGCCGAGAAGATTGGTGTCACTGCTCCTGCGCTCTACCGACACTTCCTTTCTCTCGAGGAACTTTTAGTGGAGATCACTGCTCAAGTGCGTCAGGAGTTAGGCGAGCTAATGCAGGAGCGAATAGGACGAGTACGTAAGCATCGCGACAAGAAGAAATATGAGCTAGATAAATTTCGTGCGATGGGAGATGCATATATTGATTATGCAGATCAACATCCACGACTTTTCGAGATTGCTTTTATTCAACATCAGGATAAGAGCACGCGTGAATTTAGTGAGCTAGCTTGGCAGCTGCTCAACGAAAGTATCGAGACATTTATCGAATTAGGTATGACTCCTAAAAGTAAGCGTGATTCTGCCCCTCTTGTGGCGTGGAGCGCAGTACATGGTGTTGCTACTCTTGTTGCTAACCGAGCGGTTTCTGCCTCAGAGATACAGTTCTTTCGCTCTGCAGTAATGGATGGCGTTCAAGATGCGTTACTTAAGAGATGAGGATGACAAGATAACTATGGGCCCTGAAGATCCACAACCCTCACATGAAGAGGTAGATCAGGAAGAGAGCCAGAAGGGCTCCTCCCGTGATCAAGAAATTCTTCGTGACCGACCGCCGCATCACTAAGACGAGAGCGAATCCCAGAAATCGGCGTAACCGCTCTCGATCTTCAGGGGTTGTCAGCGTGAAGAAGAATTTTTCTAGCTGATGGTGTAGCTGTTGTCGGCCTCTTTTGCCTCTTAGCACCCGCGGAGGTTCTCACGAAAGCCTCGCGAAAATTTATTTACTCCTTACTTGTGGAGGAGGAGCTGCTGCTTGTGGAACTTCCCTCGCCCGATCCACCCTTACTTGGGCGCGAGTCGGTCCGGTAGAAGCCAGATCCCTTGAAATGCACGCCCACAGGAGCGAAGACTTTCCGAGCGACCCCTTTGCATTGAGGGCAGCTCTGATCTGAGGTGTCGGTGAAGGAGCGGCTCGCCTCGAAATCCAGGGAACAGGCATCACAGAAGTATTGATATGTGGGCATCGGCCACCTCCAATAACTTAGCGCTGCAACTGGCTAAATGTCAGGTTCCTAGTTTAGAAGCGTGGAAGGATAGTTGCTAATCAGGGGTAACTTCAAGGTAGTGCGAAGGGAGTGGCCATGTTGCCAAAGGCTTTGACACGAGCGTTGATCTCGCTTCTCATCGGTTTCGCCTTCACACTCTCGAGTTCACCCGCTTTCGCATTCGATTTAGTGAGCGCCGATCCTGTGATCGATTCAACTGTCACCACTTCGCCAGGAGCGGTCACTTTAGTTTTTTCGACTGAAGTGACAGATACCGGAAGTTCGTTGACCGTACGCGCGCCAAGTGGCATGGCGGTAGACGATGGGTCGCTTCTCATTGATGGCGCTAATGCGCTCATCGGCCTGAAGAAGTTGACCGAAGGTGGCAGGTATACCGTCACCTATCAATTTATGAGCATCGACGGTGAAATTCTCAATGGCTCCTACGTTTTCACTTTTGAAGCACCAGCTGTGGTGTCTGCACCGTCTCCAACGGTCATCGCATCTCCAGATACGACCCAGGCTACTCCCGCTCAAGCAACTGGAAAGAGTTCACGTGCAACAGATATTTTCATGATTGCACTATTAATCGTTTCGTTCCTAGTGCTGATCTTTATTGGCAAGTCGCTACGTAATCCAAAAAGTAAAAAGCGCAAGAAGAAATGATTTCGCTTTTTAAGTATCTTGCACTAGCAAGCGCATTCTCTCTGGTGGGAATACTTACCGCTATCGCTTTTTTACTTCCAGAAATCGAAGGATATTTTCAAGAGTCGGCTATAAAGTTAAAGAAGATTCTCACCCCAATTGCGGCAATATGGGCGCTTTCATCAAGTGGAGTTTTTTTAACAGAACTTGCGGTGATAGTTAATAAGCCGCTACTCGAGATTTTTAGCGGAAACCTGATTCGTTCATTTGCCGTGCAGGTCGTGCTTGGCAAAGTTCTGGCAATCAATATCTTTGCAGCCCTCTTACTATTGCTCATAATTCCCGTCATCAAGAGAACTGGTGGGGCCGTCGCCGCTTTGACAATTACTTTCATTGGCTTGTTAGCACCATATTTAGAGAATCACAGCACATCCTCCGGCAATCATATGTTGGCCGTGGGTCTGGTCTTGGTGCATGTCTTCGCACTAGCGCTCTGGATTGGTGGTTTAGTTGCACTAGCTCTCATCTCGAAAGAAGAACGAAGATTTGCGGCTTCTCGATTCCACACGATTGCCCTCTGGTCCTTAGTAGCTGTAGCGCTTAGCGGACTAATAAATGGTTGGGTTCGCTTGGGGGAGATCGGAAATATCTGGAGTAGTTATGGCCTTTTGCTACTCGGAAAATCTCTCCTTTTACTCATCATTTTTGCGGTCGCATTCCGTTTCCGAGTTCAACAAAGAAGTGAATTCGACGATGGCGTATTAAGTAGGCAACTTGGCATTGAAGGCCTTCTCTTTACAGTCACAATGGGGATGGCAGTAATTCTCGCCAGGACGCAACCGCCTATTCAAAGTGGTCTTCAGGAGATTAATCCAATACTTGGCTCTGTGATGCCAGATTCACCGACTTTCTCTCGACTGCTTCTTGGTTATCAACCCAATGGTCTTTTCCTGGCTTTCCTAGTCTTACTTGTGGCCTTATATATAAAGGGTGTAGTAGTCCTGACTCGACGAGGAGATAAGTGGCCGATAAGCCGAACGATTTTCTTCGCGTTGGGAATTAGCGTCGCCGATTTTGCCGTCAATGGTGGTCTGGGTATCTATTCGCATGTCTCATTCTCATTCCACATGGTCGCGCACATGTCCTTGGCAACTCTGGCGCCGATTGGAATTGCTTTAGGAGCGCCTATTACGTTGGCGCTCCGAACTCTTCCGATTAGTCGACGAGAAGGCGAGCGCGGAGTTCGGGGATTTGCTCTTGCGCTTTTGCACTCTCGTTACTCTCGTTTTTTTACTAATCCAATAGTTGCGATGTTGGTCTTCGATGGCTCCATGTTCGCTCTCTATTTCACCGATCTATTTCCATGGTTGATGAATTACCACTTTGGCCATTTCTTTATGGAGATGCACTTCTTCATTGCCGGATTCTTATTCTTTGCTGCGATTATCGGAATGGATCCGATCCCCAACAAATTACCTTTCATCGCTCGAATTGTTGTGATTCTTGGGGCAATGAGTATTCACGCCTTCTTCTCAGTATCACTCATGTCATCGAGCGTGCTCGTTGATGGCGGATACTTTGCTTCACTGGAGCGACCGTGGTGGCCTGATTTATTGGCAGACCAGAAAACAGGCGCTGCATTCGGTTGGGCATTTGGTGAGGTGCCAATTCTCATGGCTCTCGCCGCAACCTTCGTGCAATGGGTCCGCTCCGATTCCAATGAGGCGGCGCGGATCGAACGGAGTGCGCAACGGGCGCGTGAAGCAGGTCTGCCCGATGATCATGACCGGTACAACGAGTATCTGAAATCACTCGAGAAGCGAGATCCGCAGTAGCGGACTCTGCATAATTCTGGGTTAATTGCGCTATGGAATCGCTCTTCACACTGCCATCTGAATACCACGCTCTTCGGGAATCTGTCCGAGCGCTCGCTGACTCGAAGATTGCTCCGGTAGCCCGGGAGGTAGATGAAGGAGCGAGATATCCACGAGAAGCTGCCGATGCGCTTCAAGGCGCTGGCCTTGCTGCAGCGCATGTTCCCGAAGAGTTCGGCGGAGAGGGCGCTGATGCACTTGCGGTGGTAATAATTATTGAAGAGGTTGCCCGGGTATGTGGGGCATCTTCGCTCATACCTGCAGTCAATAAGTTGGGTTCATTGCCATTGATGTTGGCAGGCAATTTGGAACAGAAGAAGCGTTGGCTTACTCCGCTCGCACAAGGAAAAGGATTCTCCTACTGTCTCTCTGAATCTGAAGCTGGTTCTGATGCAGCAGCAATGCGTACCAAGGCGGTAGCAAAGGATGGCGGCTGGCTCTTAAATGGAAGTAAGAAATGGATTTCCAATGCCGGCGAATCTGAGTTTTACACCGTGCTTGCAAGCACAGATCCCAACAAGGGCGCAAAAGGTATCTCTGCATTTGTCGTGGAGAAGAGCGATAAAGGTCTCTCCTTCGGAGCACATGAGAAGAAGATGGGTTTCCGAGGCTCACCAACTCGCGAAGTCTATTTTGACGATGTTCATCTTCCTGCCGATCGGATGTTAGGTGAAGAGGGAACTGGATTTGCTCTTGCGATGAAGACTCTTGATCACACTCGAATCACGATTGCTGCACAAGCCTTGGGAATCGCTCAGGGCGCCTTTGAGGTTGCGAGTGAATATGCGAGGCAACGGAAGCAGTTTGGTAAAGCAATCTTCGACTTTCAAGCGGTTCAATTCATGCTCGCTGATATGGCAATGAAGATTGAAGCTGCGCGTGGGCTTACTTACGCTGCTGCAGTAAAGAGCGAGAATTCCGAGGGAGATTTGACCTTCTTCTCTGCTGCAAGCAAGTGTTATGCAACAGATGTAGCTATGGAAGTGACGACAAATGCAGTACAAGTACTCGGGGGTTATGGATACGTCTCTGACTATCCAGTCGAGCGAATGATGCGTGATGCGAAGTTAACTCAAATTTACGAAGGTACTAATCAAGTACAGCGAATAGTGATGGCGCGTAATCTGCCAAACTAAGAAAAACGGGTAATACCCAATTCGGTGGCGACCGCATCTACTCGGACGTCATGGAGCTCCTCTGGTAGTTCAGTAGCGCAAAAACAGACGCTATCAATCAGCGCGACTTTCCACCCCGGGAGCGCGGGAAGCGCACGATCGAAGGATCCTCCTCCCTGACCTAGTCGCACCCCGCGAAAATCGATGGCAAGCGCAGGCACGATAACGACGTCAATATTCGATAAGAGCTCCTGGTTAATCTCGGCGCCATCAAGTAGCCAGGTGAGTGATTTATCAGAATTCATCCGAGGTAAGAAAATCTTCTTTCCTTGACTTCGGAGCACCGAATGCAAGTCAAAGGTATCGGGCTCATCTCCGTACGATTGAAAAGAGGCAATCGTGCGTGCGCTCTTAATCTCAGGAGCAGTCAGTAGCATCCTGCTTGGTGCTTTTCGATCGAGGGATTGCGAATTTCGACGAAGTTCACGAAAGAGCCCTCGCGCCTCTTCTTTACTGGCCATAGTAGGAGCGTAAGGTGTAACCACTATGGGTAAGCAACCTCCGCTCAAGCATGCGGTCATTCCCGCGGCAGGACTGGGCACCCGCTTTCTGCCAGCTACCAAGGCAATCCCTAAAGAGATGCTTCCGGTCGTAGATAAGCCAGCAATCCAATATGTTGTCGAAGAGGCATATTCTGCAGGCTTTACCGACCTCTTATTGATTACAGGCCATAACAAAGGTGCTCTTATCGACCACTTCTTGCAGGCGCCAGAACTTGAGCAAACCCTTCATGCGCGCGGAGATCAAGAGCGCCTCGACTCCTTGCGAAAATTAAATATGTTGCCTGCGCTTCATACTGTTCGACAAGAGAGTGCACGTGGATTAGGCGATGCGGTATTGACTGCTGCAGAGCATGTCGGTGATTCACCATTTGCGGTTTTACTCGGCGATGACTTAATCGAACCCAGTGATCTACTCTGGAAAAAGATGGTGCAGGTCTACGAGGAATTTGGTGGATGCGTGTTGGCATTGATGGAAGTACCCGATAGTGATGTATCAAAATATGGAATCGCGAAGATTTCTGGTCAATCTCAGATGCGAGTCTCTGATTTAGTGGAGAAACCTACAAAAGCAGATGCTCCAAGTAATCTAGCAATTATTGGTCGTTATATTTTATCTCCAGAAATATTCTCGATTCTTCGTCATACTTCAACAGGCAAAGGCGGCGAAGTGCAATTAACAGATGCGATTGCGACTCTTGCACGAGATGAGGCAATCGCAGGTCCAGTTCATGCAGTTACTGCCAACGTGCGCCGTTTCGATACTGGAGATAAATTGAGTTATCTCAAGACGGTGGTCGAATTTGCAACCCGTCGTGAGGATCTAGGACCAGAATTCACAACGTGGCTGAAAGGGTATATCCGAGGTTTGAATGATTAGCGTCGACGACTATCTCAACGAAGTGCTTGCCATTGCTAAGCCGCTAGCACCATTGGATATGCCTTTGCTTGATGCCCATGGGGCCACCCTGGCTAGCGATATCTACGCTGGCGAGAGGTTGGTCATCAGAGGCGGCGGCAGAATTCGCTCAACTCATATTGGCCTTGCTGCATCTATCGGTTTAGATCATCTGCCCACCAGGCCGCACCCGCGCGTGGTCGTTATTTCGGCGGGGGAGGATCTCACCGAACCCGGGCATGCAATCGATGATCGCCATTCATACGAAAGCAACTCTTGGTTATTGACTACTGCAGTTCGTGAGGCAGAGGCGATTGGTTATCGAGTTCATACGATTCCCGACACAACTTCGGAGCTGAAGGATTTGATCGAAGATCAGCTGGTCCGTGCTGACCTTGTAGTCATTAGTAGCGGCCCACGGTCGGTCGAGATGATGCGGAGCGCTTTGAATAGCTTGGGTGCGATGAATGAACGAGAAATCGCAATGTCTCCCTCAGGTCATCACAGTTATGGATTGATTGGTCCTGATCAGACACCGGTAATTACCCTCCCTTCAGATTCCAGAGGCGCATATATCTGTTGCGAGATTTTTGTTCGACCGATGATTCGCCAGATGTTAGGACGAAAAAATCTCTCACATCGCGTGCTTAGCGCCACGCTTGATGGTGAAGTTTCGGGTGAATTAGGTTCACGAAATTATTACGATGCCATCATCAGCCATGACAACGAAACCTTACGGGTACGCCCTGCAGATGAAGCTATGCGCGCTGAGGCAAATGGATTGATTCTGCTCGACGAGAAAAGTTCTGGAAAAAGTGGTGGCCATGAAGTTCCTGTGATCTTGATTGATAGGCGTGCAGATTAGGTGGAGTTAAGAGCCGGGAATATTTACCTTCGCCCCATTGGATATCGAGATAAGAAGTGGTGGGAACGAACCCAGAGAGAGAATGCGGACTGGCTCACACCCTGGGAGGCAACCTTCCCCGAGGGCAGTGGCACCCCACCAAACTTTCGTCGGATGGTCAGGGCTTTCAAGAAGGATGCACGCCTGGGACGCTCAGAGAATTACCTCATCATTGTTGATGGAGTCGCAGTTGGCTTCATTGCCCTCGGTGGTATCTCATACGGCCCAGCCCGCATGGCATTCATCGGATATTGGATTACTCGTGAATCTGCCAACAAAGGGATAGTAACTAAGGCGGTCTTACTCCTGAAGGATCACGCCTTCACTGACCTGCGCCTTCATCGGATAGAGATAAACGTGCGGCCTGAGAATCAACCTTCGATTCGTGTAGCTATGAAGTCCGGTTTTGAACTCGAGGGCAAACGTTCGAACTATCTTCACATTGATGGTGCATGGCGTGATCATCTCTGCTTCGTAGCAACACGAGAATAAGAGGCCATTGCCTCCCATATTTGTAGGGCTCAGACTCGTATTCTTTTCCCATCATGAGCTCAGGATTGATTTATTTCGCCGTCATCGCGCTCTGGATCGCATATTTTCTTCCGCGCTGGCTTCGTTCCCATGATGAAGTCTCCGAGAGTAAGAGTTTAGAGCGTTATCGCAGCGCTATGCACGTGGTCTCTATGAGTTCCTCTCAAACAACTTATATGACCCGAGCTGAAATTGCAGAACGTGAAGCGCGGACTCTTCGTAAACGACAGATAACTCTCATCGCACTTGCAATTTTTCTCTTCGCAAATTTTATTTTTGCCATTGCCGATGTAGTTCCATTTAAATCATTGCTGTTGCCAACATCCTTATTGATAATTTTTGTAGTGCACGTGCGCAGACAAAAAGTTCAAGATGACGTGACAAAGCGCCGCCGAATGGCTGC